>DASREJ010000143.1:0-6084 GCA_035652115.1 Bryobacteraceae bacterium | reverse complement strand
CGGCTACGGAGGTGGCGGCAAGCTGACCATTACCAACGGCGGATTTGTTCATACGTTTTTCAATCCCTCGATTGCGTCGCAGCAGAATTCAAACGGATCGGTAACCGTGAATGGTCAATACCAGGACGGAACGAAATCTCAATGGTTGATAGCGAGCGAGCTTGAAGTGGGCGGGACCATAAACGGCCCAGGCGGAACTGGCCTGTTGACGGTCACAAACAGCGCAACTGTTAATGCAGGGAGTGTTCATGTCTATCCGTCCGGCACATTAACTGGTAATAGCACGGTTAGCACGACCAGCGGAACGACCGTTGACGGCACGGTTTCGCCAAATGGAGGAGGTACAACGCTCACTTTTGACGGTGCCGGCGGTCTCCAGCTAAACGGCACCGCGACAACAAAATGCAATGTTACTCCACAAGACCCGTCAACCACACCCCAAGTCAGTGTTACAGGACAAGTCTCCCTTGGGGGACGTCTGTCAGTCACCATGACCGGTGACTTTACTTCTGCGCCTACGCGATTCACTCTTCTGAACGCGGGTAGCGTGAACTCCAGCCACCGCACGTTCGACAGCACGTCAATCACGTATCCGACGAACCAATGCTGGACCCCCCAGATCGATTACGTTACGGACAATGACGGTAAATATCATGTTTATCTTGATCGGATCGTGTGCACAAATTAATAGCTGAATGTGATTTGATGGGAAAATCGCTTTACGGGTAAAAGCGGTGAACGGGTTTCGAGACAGTTCACAGCGCGCTTACCTTTGTTGGCGCGCTGTAACTGTTTTCTTCCTCTGGTGGAGCGCTGCGTTTGTGGTGGAGACAGTAGCACCATGCGCGTATGCACTCACCCAAGCTGCGGAGAAAGCTTCCGTTGGAAGGCTCACGTTTGAGGAGCGCGTAGCCTACCAGTATGCAATCGAAGAGGTCCATTGGCGGCACCGGATTTGGCCAAAGGATAATCCGGACCCTAAGCCTTCGTTAGGAATGGTTGTATCCAAGCGTGAAATTGAGAAGAAAGTTGAAGATTATCTTCGCAAATCGCAGTTGGTGGGAGATCAACGGGGATCGCGAATCAGCGCGAGCGAACTTCAAGCTGAGATGGAGCGAATGGCTACTCACACTAGAGACCCTGATGTGTTGCGAGAACTTTTTGAAGCGCTCGGAAGTGACCCATTCGTTATCGCTGAGTGCCTGGCCAGACCCATTTTGGCAGAACGGCTCGCTAGCGAGTTGAGCGTTCGCACAAACGGTAGAGATGGCTCGCCGAGCCGCCCGTTGTCTTCGACCGAGGAAGCGGCGCGCTCGGCGACCGCCCCCTATCAATTCACTTTCAAGCTCCCGGAAATCTCTCCGCTAGACTGCATGGATGACACTTGGACCGCCACAACGACCGTGAACGCCCCCGAGGCACGCGAGACTAGCACCGCAGTTTGGACTGGCAGCGAACTGATTATATGGGGCGGATCAACTCTTCACGGCTCCCTAAATACTGGTGGCAGATATAGCCCAGCGCTAGACAGTTGGACAGCGACGAGCACCACCAACGCGCCTGAGGCACGAGGCGGTCAAAGCACGGTGTGGACTGGCAGCGAGGTTATTATCTGGGGCGGGTTCAATGGGGTCGACGTGCTGAACACAGGCGGCAGATACAATCCGATAATCGACAGTTGGACATCGACCGGCACTACTAATGTACCTGCCGCACGAGATCAACACTCGGCGGTCTGGACTGGCAGCGAAATGATCGTCTGGGGCGGACATGGTATTAACGTCAAGTTCAACAGCGGCGGGCGATACAATCCAAGCACTGACAGTTGGGTAGCTACGAGCACCGTGAATGCACCTGCCGCACGATGGGAACACAGAGCTGTGTGGACCGGGAGCGAAATGATTGTCTGGGGCGGAAGTGATGATAGCAACTATTTACATACTGGCGGCAGATACGATCCCAGCACGGACAGTTGGACACCCACTGGGCTCGTGAATGTAGCCTCAGGCCGCGTCCACAACACCGCAGTATGGAGCGGTAGTGAGATGATCGTCTGGGGCGGCGTCGATGAGACGTTCAACGATTGCAACACAGGCGGCAGATACAGCCCGGTCGATGACAGTTGGGCCGCCACGAGCATTGGCAATGCGCCGTCGCCGCGAGATTCTCACACGGCGGTGTGGACCGGCAGCGAAATGATGCTCTGGGGTGGGGTTTTTTGCTGCCCGGTCGTGGATTTCAATACGGGCGGAAGATACACTCCTGGCACGGACAGTTGGATGGCCACCAGCACGACTAATGCGCCCTTTGCTCGAGCTAATCACAGTGCAGTGTGGACCGGCAGTGAAATCATCGCCTGGGGTGGATTCAATTTCGAGCAACAGGTGTACTTCAATACCGGCGGGAGATACTGCGCGGAGGGCGGCCCCTCGCCAACACCTACACCTAGTGCAACTCCGACTCCAACAGCTACGCCAACCGCGACGGCCACCGCCACGCCTAGAGCAACACCGAGGCCACGACCGACTCCCCACGCTCGCCCAACTCCGCCATAAATTTCCTGTTGGGCGACTTGCAACGAGAATCGCGAGATAGCTGCAGCCGCCTTTTGTTCTCCTGGGGAGAAGTGGCCATTTGCTGATTCTTTTCGATAAATGCCTTGACGCTTCCCGCTGTGGGAAGAAAAGAACAGCTGTTTGCCACGTGAACCGATAACGACCGACTCCCCACGCAGAGCGAGCACAGTCACAGGTGGAGCGCAGCACAGCGAGCAATACCTTGACAGCGCGGAGCGAGCGATACAATCGAGAGTCGGTTCACAGTTAGTCAGAACAACGATTGATGAGCGCGGTTGAGCCACATCGGATGGAGTCAAATAAGCAAACAGCGAGTGATCGCGTACCGATGTGGGTGCGCAGCAGCGACATCATGAACGAGATCGCCCGCGAAGTCTCCGGGCGCGCGGAGGCAGCGGTGCGGAGGAAGCCCGGAGTCTTCAAGTTGGCAGACACCGTTTAGACTTCGCATGTGCGAACGATCGCCTTCGCTGTCTCAGCGTAGGTGTAGGTGTAGGAGCGAGCAAGCCGCACCGGTGACAACGTTGATTTGTTTGTTCATTGTCCGTGCGAGTGATTACAGGTTCTGTTGATCGAGGATGCGCGGACCGCGCGTGCGTGTTCGGTCGGACGCGGGTGGCGACGCCACTGCTTGAGGTTGCTTTTGAACCAGAGGTGTTGGTTCGTTCGGTGTTAGTTCAGCCTGAATCGGACCGGAATCGGTTTCCGTTCAAATCTGCGAGTGAACCGCGTTTGCTTGGTGGGCGGTCGCGGTTCTGATTCATCGGGCACCTTCGCGAGAAACCGTGTGATCGCTGGGTTGATAACCACTACTTCAAACGTTGCGAGCAATTCGCGAATCAGGCGGACTGATGCGCCCTTTTGCAGAAGCTCAATAATGCCGCTTCCATCAGCGTCAGACTTGCGTGACCCACCCGTTGGCGGGTGGCGTGGATACGTGGACGGACCTCGTTGAACCCTGCGTGCGGGCTGCGATGGCCCTCGGATTTCGCGTATGAATTAATGCAAGCACAAACCATGCGTGTCCACAGCTTCGTCGCAAGAACAGTGCCGTGTTTGCCGATGCGATGACGTGTGATTCGCCGACGCGGCCACGCTTCGTCATTGATCGGTTCAAGATGGGAGACAAGATTGGGTCAAAATTCCTTAGTTAGCTAAGGGGTAGGGCGTCCCTTCAAAATAAAGGCAGCCGCCTTCGGCTGCCAAACAAGTCAAAGTGATCGGCTCAGTTTCGGCGGGGCTTCGCAGTTCAACCGGGTGTGGCTCTGGTTGTCAGAGCAAAGGCTCGCGATCTGTAATGTATTTTGTTAGATTAGTGGGATCGAAAGAAGACTCCGCTACTGTGCAAATCAAAGAAAGCCGTTCTGAGGATTTGGCTGCCATAGCCCGCCGGGTTTGCTGGTGGGAACCAGCGGCGGCCACTCTTGCAAATACGCCACTGTTTCTCTGCCGGATCATGGCGCTGGGAACGTGGGACGACATTTGCACGGCGCTGCGTTATTACGACAGAGATGCCTTTAGCGAAGCGTTGCGAAATGCGCCTCCCGGCCTGTTCGACTTGCGCTCGTGGCATTACTGGCACCATCGATTAAACCTGCTCCCGGTTCCATCCTTGCCCCGGCGCGTCATCCCAGTATGAGGCCAAAGCTGGATGTCTTGCTTCCGCAGGGGCGGCGTTTGTGGTCTGAGCTTTCTCAAGTACCTGAGCATTTCGTTTTATATGGCGGAACAGCGATTGCGCTGCGCCTGGGCGGAAGACAGTCCGTTGATTTCGACTTTTTCACCAACCAGTCCATTTCGGCTGAGCCTCTGACCCGGAGCCTGCCATTTCTTCGCGGAGCCGAATTGATTCAATCCGAGCCAAACACCGCGACGTTCTCAGTGCATCGTGAGGGAGAAATCAAAGTTTCATTTTTCGGTGGACTCACCATCGGGCGTGTGATGGATCCCGAGCGCTGTGAAGATAACGGTGTGCTTGTTGCGTCGCTTCTCGATCTCGCGGCGCAGAAAATGAAAGTGATCCTCGTCCGCGCAGAGTCAAAGGATTACCTCGACGTTTATAATTTGCTAAAAGCCGGTATCACGTTGCCCAAAGCTCTTGGAGCAGCGAGAGCCTTGTACCCTGAATTCAATCCCGCCATCTCCCTCAAAGCACTCGCCTATTATGGCGAGCCCGGTCTTGCCTCGCTGTCGGTAGAGGTGCGCGAATTTCTCACCGCCGCAAGCGCAAAAGTGGAATCGGTCGCCAAGGTTGCTAAGATTGCACCGGGGATTAGTGCGTCTAACGCTCAGACGCAAAACAGAAGGATTCACATTTAGTCTCATTTCCAAGCTGGCTGTGGGGTCGGAGCGATGCAATATCGCGCCTGCCTTTAACTTCGATTAATGATGTCGCCGAAAACGCAGACCCATCTTCGGAATGCGGTACCAGAAAAGCTGCTCCATTGCGGGAGCGTTCTTGATCGGCTGCCTGATAACGTTGCGATCATGGAAACGCCGACGTCTGATCCGAAGCTACAAACAAACGCGACTGAAACAGAACGGCTTGCCTATTCAGTGCAGGAAGCGGCCGATCTTCTCGGCGTCAATTACTTCAGCGTGTATCGACTGATCCAGCGTGGCAAGCTGCGCGCCTGTCGCGCTCTTCGCGGCAAGCTGCTCGTGCCACGTTCGGAATTGCTACGACTCTTAAACAGTTAGTGCGCCACGGAAGCTGCCGCGCGGCATATTTGGCTCCAAATCGTGCGCACCAGCAAGACCGCACCGCATCAGACTGCCGTTGCATGAAGTACTCTCAACTTAGGCGCGGTCTTTCACCTGAGGAAGCAGCCGCGTACGTCGGCAGCAAAGAATTGTTACGGCAATTTGAAAAGGCGAAATGGCTGAAACCATTTGTTCGAGGCAATCGGCTCACGCGATTTGATATTCGGGATTTGGACGGCTGTATCGATCGCCTTAAAGCGGGCGAACTGCTTCCGCGTGCGAGGGCGGCGTGATTACACACGAAAAGCCTTCATGATCTCGCGATCGTCGGGCCGCAGTTTTGCATAATGCCGTTGGACGACGCGCACGTCGTCCCCGAGCCAGGTTGCAATTCTATAAATGTCGATTCCCTTGCTCGCGCAGATTGAAGCGAAGGAGTGTCGCATCACGTGCGGGCTGATCCAAGGCACGCCCTGGGCTTTCATGTAATCATCGAACGCACGACGAAAATCGAAGCGGTAGCGATGACTTCCCTGAACGACATGCGGTTGCAGTACATAGGGAGAGCGCAAACCCCATCTCGTCAAAAACTCTGCGAATTGGTCCGTCAAAGGGACAGTCCGCGCGTCGCGATCCTTCGGCCGAAACGTCGCTGTCGCGCGGATTTCAACGGTCCGCCGCGAGAGGTTAAACCACTCCGGAACGGCTTCCACGATTTCGAGCTTTCGCATGCCCACGTGAAAACCGCAGAATAAGACGTACCGAAGATCGTCGTTAGGCGCGTTTTCGATCAGGCGTTGAGCGA
>DASREJ010000142.1:0-25055 GCA_035652115.1 Bryobacteraceae bacterium | reverse complement strand
GGTGGATGCATGATCGTAAGCGTCGCGCCTTGCGCACGCACCGCAATTCCGTCGGGCGTCGTCCTGAGTTGCGTGCCTACGGCCTGCGGTCGCTCCAGCCCGATTATCTGCCGGAGTGAAGCGGCAAGATGGTCCGTCTGTTCTTTAGGCACATGCGTAATCCAACCCGCGACGAACAATGTCGTGAGCGCGGCGAATACCGCTCCTTTAATAAGGAATGAACGGCCGCGACGAACTTTTTCGATGCACCGGGCCGCCGAAACACCGACGGCTATATTGCCGAGCATCTCGCGTTCGAGTACGGCCCAATCCGCAATCGCTTCAAAAGCCGTAAGCGTCTCGGTCTGCGCCTCCCGCTTCAATTCCGTTTTGGCAGCGCGGAATTCAGCCGCAGTCTGCTCGCATTGCTCGCAATGGTTGACGTGCCGCTTCACGCGCCACTGGTCTCTCCACGGCAAATCGCCACTCGAAAAGAGCGCAAGCACCACCGCATTCGGATGCAAGTTCGCTTTGGCCTCTTTCATGGTGACTTCCTGGCTTCCAAATACCGTTTGAACTTAGTGCGGGCGTTGGCGATGTGCGACCGGACGGTAGCCATGGAACACTTCATGTGAGCGGCCACCTGGTCAGCCGGCATGTCTTCTACATCGCGTAACAACAGGGCCATGCGCTCACGCTCCGTCAAACCGGCCAGGCCACCGTCCAGGTGAAGTTTCCGCTCGCCGCGTAACAGAATCTGCTCGGGGCTCTCCATCGCCGAGGTGCGCGTCTCCGACAGTTCGCCGACGTCCGTGAAGGTGAAGCGCCGGTTCCGGCGCAGAAAATCGATCGCCGTATTTGACGCGATTCGCGACAGCCAATTGGATGCCTTCTTTAAATCCTTTAACTGCGATTGGCGCTGCAGCGCTTTAATAAAAGTCTCTTGGGTCAGGTCTTGTGCGTCGTCCACATTTCCGACAATGTGATAGATCAACAGAAAAATTCGCCTGAGATTCTGCTGAACAAACTGATTTTGTAGCTCTAAATCGCCCTGAACCGGCGAGTCGGAAATAGGCCGCACGCGTTCGCTCATCGTCGCCTCTTCGCGGCAAGCATGAGTGCCTTGCGATTCCCAAAAAGCTGCTGCGTTCGTGCCTGACATCCTCCTATAAAGGAATGACGGCCAGCGTGAACAAACGTGCAGGACGGCTCAGCCATCGAACGCTAATCTAAGTGTATATGAGACCTGTAGCGGTAATCGGGATCGGGAAAACTGCATTTGGCGCCTTTCCCGACCGCGATTTGCGCTCGCTCGCAGTCGAGTCTGTCGGGCACGCTCTAGCCGATGCAAACGTGACGCCTGCGGCAGTGCAAGCCTTCTATTTAGGTAATTTTGCAGGTCCTTCGTTCGTAGGACAAAACCATCTCGCGCCCTATGTTGGCACCGCGGCGGGCTTTGAAAACATCCCGTGTACGCGCTTTGAGGACGCTTGCGCCTCTAGCGGATCGGCCTTTTTTCACGCCTGGCAAAGCGTTGCGGCCGGTATATATGATGTGGTGGTCGCCGCGGGTGTAGAAAAAATGACCTCGCAGAGCACTCCGCGAGTTACGGAGATTCTTGCGGGTGCCGGCGATATGGCCGGCGAGGGACGTGCGGGCGCCACGTTCCCTGCTCTATTTGCCATGATCGCGCGGCGTCACATGCACCAATACGGCACCACGCGCGAGCAGCTTGCTGCCGTGGCAGTGAAGAATCACGCAAACGGCGCGAAAAATCCGCTGGCGCATATGCGCAAGGTCATTACTTTAGAACAGGCGCTTGCAGGCAAGCCAATTGCGGAGCCACTTACCGTATATGATTGCTCACTGATCAGTGATGGAGCCGCTGCCGTTGTCATTGTGCCGCTGGATCGGGCCGCGCGCTACACTTCACGCTTTGCCCGCGTCCTGAGTGTTGCGCAAACGTCAGATCATGTCGCACTCGACACCAAGAAAGACATCACGGTGTTTCCGGCAGTGAAAACGGCTGGCGAGAAAGCCTACGCGATGGCCGGCGTGGGACCGAACGACATTGAAGTCGCTGAACTTCACGACTGCTTTACCATTGCGGAGATTATCGCGAGCGAAGACCTCGGCTTCGTTCCCAAAGGACAAGGCGGCAAATTCGCTGAGGCCGGCTGCAGTGCCATCAATGGACGTCTGCCCATCAATACTAGCGGCGGCCTGAAATCGAAGGGCCATCCTGTAGGCGCAACCGGCGTCGGTCAGATTTGCGACATTGTGATGCAGCTCCGCGGTGATGCCGGCGAGCGCCAAGTGGCGCGGCATCGTATTGGGCTTACCGAAAATCTAGGCGGGTCCGGCGCCACCTGCGTAGTCTCTATTCTCGCCGCCGCATAATCCCATGTCTGCTGAATCCCGCAACGGCATCGTTTACACAGAGACAGTAGTCTTCGCTCCGCCGGAACAATATGCTGCCGACGCGCCCTATCAGCTTGCCATTATTGATCTTGAGCGGGGCGGCCGCCTGACGGTCCGCATTCTGGCCAATAGTCCTCAGGAACGCGCTCAAATAGGCGACCGGGTCGTTTTCGTGGAAGAACGGGATGGAGTCTCCTATTACCGGAAACCGGCCACCGCCATAGAGACATCTGAAACAGCAAAGCCGTTGACATAACCAAACTGTCCGGTCTTGTGCCGGATCGCGTTTGGCCTCTATACTGCACCCGAGGTGCCCAATATGCTGACGAACCGCTGCTATGCGTTGGCTGCCCTGCTCGTTTGCGCCCCTGCCTTTGGACAGGTCATGGGGTATCCCGGCCAGGTTGGTCTCACGCCGCCCCCTAGCAATAGCAAGCCTGAAGACCGTTGTGTACTACAAGGCCGTGTCACCAATGCGCTCACGGGTGAACCCCTCAAGAAAGCGGCGGTCCGGCTCACGAGACAAATGACCGTCACTACTGACAGTCCGACAGCGCAGCAAGGCTATTCGACAACTTCGGAAGCCGACGGCAGTTTTAAGATCGAGAACATCGAGCCAGGCAACTATCACTTATCCGGCAACCGTAGCGGCTACCTGGATACGCAATACGGCGCCAAAGGAGCCGGTCAGCGCGGATCTACCATCACTTTGCGCCCCGCCCAGCAGCTTGCGAACATCAATCTTGCACTCACGCCGCAAGCCGTCATCAGCGGCAAAGTAGTCGACCAGGACGGTGATCCGGTTAGCAACGCGATGGTGCAATTAGTCGGGCAAATGTGGCAGCGCGGCAAGCTCCGCCACATGATGCAGAATGGGTCCAATAGCAACGATTTAGGCGAATATCGAATCGCCAATGTACGGCCTGGCAAATACTACCTGGTTGTCCAGAGAATGCGTTTCCCGCAAGATACGGAAGCCTCGCCCGAGGCCGGCAAACCTGATATTCGACCCGTGAAGACGTTTTATCCGGAGGCGCCGAACCTGAGTTCCGCGACGCCTCTTGACGTCAAAGCGGGACAAGATCTCAGCGGGATGGATATTCGCTTGCGCAGTGCAGCGACTTATCACATCCGCGGCAAAATCGTCGGGACCGTTCCAGAAGGCGCCAGTGATCGCCTGACGTTGAATGCGTCCGCTCGCGATGAACAGGACATGATGAGCTTTTTTGGCGGCGGCACTACTGTAACAAAGGATCATACGTTCGATCTCGCGGGAATCAGCCCCGGCTCTTATACGCTGAATCTCTTTACAATGGGCGGCCAATTGAGGACGCTTGGGCGTCAAGACGTCGATGTTGGTCAAGGTGACGTGAACGACGTGCAGGTGATGATTGTTCCGCCAGGCACGCTGCGCGGTCAAATCAGCGTTGAAGGCAATCCGCCGACCGGGTCAACTCCCGCAAATCTCAAGAATGTGCGCGTTTTCTTGGGTCCGGCGGACATGTCCATGATGATGTTCGGGAACAATAACGTGACACCGAAAGACGACGGAAGTTTCACGATGGAGAATGTCTCACCCGGCAAATATTATGTGAACACCAACAGCCCCTCCGGCACATATCTGAAATCGGTTCGCTTTGGAAACCAGGACATACTTGGAAAAGAACTGGACCTGACACAAGGTTCAGGTCAAGTAACTCTGATTTTCAGTTACGGAGTGGCGGAAGTGGATGGGACAGTCCAGTTTCCCCAGACCACGGCTGCTTCGTCGGATTCTTCAAGTAACGCGCAGCCTAATGCCACACCCGACGCTTCCATCGTGTTGGTGCCAGAGACGCTCCACGAAGATGGTTCCGGCATGCACTTCGGCAATTCCGGTAGCGGAGGCTCGTTCACGGTGAAACAAGTGCCGCCCGGGCACTATCGCGCCTATGCTTTCGAGAAACCAGACTATCAACAAATGCAGAATCCAGATGTGTTGAAGCAACTGGAAAGCAAAGGCACGGATGTCGAACTCAAGGAAAACGACAAGAAGCAGATTCAGTTACCGCTAATCACCGCCGACGACATGCAGCAGATCTATTTGAAACTCGGGCTCGACGTTCCGCAGGATTAACCGTTATGATTCGCGGGCTGTACCTGGAAAGGCGGCAAGTTGTATCGGTTTGCAAACAGATTTGCGGTAACCGCTTCAGGCTTCCGGTACAGCCCGAACAATCGATAAGAACAAAATAATCTCAGCGAAGATCCAATTACTGCTGATCACTGGCGAGATGCAGATCTACGCGTGCGTCGGCATAGACGCGCCCCAACACTTACGCCCAACAGTTCCGCTAATGCGCATCTGCTGGCGGGCAAGCTCTTGGGCCATCGGCTCGTATATCTCGCGATACCCCGAACTGTCGCAGTAATCCCACAGCCCCGTTTGACAGCGACGTTGGTCGATCCATCCGGGATAGTTCAAGATCGGGTAGAGGCAGATGCCTTCAACCGGTACTCCTCTAGACCACGCTTCGGACATTTCATCGCACACATAACGAAGCCATGCGGGACGCCGCTCATCCTCAATTCCTGTTTCAGACAGGAAAAGTGGCCGGCGATATCGCCGGTATACTTCCTCTAAGATGTCGTGCAACGGTCTGTAGCGCGGGTCCGCGGACTCGATGAAATGGCCGCCGTAGAGCCACTGATTATGAACATAATAGTTGGCTCCCACAATATCGAGATACTCGGGAGCGCCGCCCAATTCCGGATATAGGCGGCCAATCAACATATCCCAGGCGTCCAGTTGCGATCGTTCGTGCGCGTTGGCCGCTGCTTTGGTGCAATCGTCCATCTCATCTGAGGTAACTATGTTGATGACGGGATCCGCTTGGACAAAGCGAGCCAGTGGAATCACTGATCGAATAGCGTCGATAGCAGCAATGCACGCGCGAACCAGATGCGCCTTCAATTCGTTTCCGCGAAATCGAAAGAATGGATAAATAACTCCGGCTTCTCCCGCCGCCCAGGAGAAGAACGAGATTTCATTTACCGGACTGAAGTAGGGTGGCCCGTCGGTTTCATCGGCGACTACTCGCGCCAACTCGCGCCCAAATGCATGAAAACGCTTTACGAATTCAGCACTAAATAAATCTAAGTCATCAGGCCAGCCGTAGTGAAACACATCCCAGATCACTTGCATTCCCGTGCAGCGCGCGGCTCTTAGCATGGGCAGAACGGAGCTGAAATCGTATCGATAAGGCGCCGTTTCGATTAAGTGCCAGCGGACGCCATCGCGTACCGATAGGATGCCGACATCCCGAAGTCTCGCGTAATCCGCCTGGCAGTATCGGTCGTGCTTCGTCGCAGCTATGAGGTCGAGCCGCTCCCCATGAGTCCGGCAGTGGCTTGAGCATTCGAACCCCGCCAAAAAGAAGCTTCGAAAGTCACAACTGGCTTCCATCTCAATTGTTGATTTTAGCGGGGCGAAGCACTGAATTTTGCCTGTCTTGATTCATGATGATGTCAACGCGTTCGGCTTTGTCATAGGAGTTTTTACTTATGTTACACATCATCGCTGGCAACCTCTAATTGGAGAGTTGTAGGCCACCGTACACAGCTTATTTCTAAGTCGATACGACACGGCCGGGGATCTCGCCACTGAACTAGCCCTTCCATAAGGGTGAAGCATCTCTACGGGAGGAATAGTCGGCCTATGGCCGTTATTGCAGTCGATATTTTGTGTTTTTCTCACCTGCGGTGGGGTTTTGTTTTTCAACGGCCTCAGCATCTCATGAGCAGATGCGCGCAGCACAATCGAGTGTTTTTCATAGAGGAGCCCGTATTCGAAGCCCAAGAAGTATATCTGAAAGAAGCGATTTGCCCGCGGACAGGTGTTCATGTAATCACTCCATTCCTTCCTTCGGAAACGCGGCCAGAAGCAACGCCCAAGCTGTTACAACAACTCCTGAACGACTTAATTCAAAAAGAACAGATACGAAACTTCATCGCCTGGTATTACACGCCAATGGCGGTCGAGTTCACGGGTGAGCTAAGTCCTGAGCTGACAATTTACGACTGCATGGACGAGCTATCTGCTTTTGCAAACGCGCCGGCAGGCATGTTCAGCAACGAGCGAAAACTCTTTGAACAAGCCGACTTAATCTTTACAGGCGGACTTAGTTTGTATGAAGCCAAATGTCAACACCATAAAGAAGTACACCTGTTCCCGAGTAGCGTCGACAGAGCGCACTTTTCACGAGCGCGAGTAGTTCACCAAGATCCGCCAGATCAAAAAGTAATATCGTATCCACGAATTGGGTATGCGGGCGTTATCGACGAACGCATGGATTTGCAGCTCCTTTCTTACATTGCCGATCGCCGTCCGGACTGGCACATTGTATTGCTGGGGCCGATGGTAAAAGTCAATCCTAACGATCTACCGCGCCGCCCCAATATCCATCGTTTGGGCATGAAAGACTACCAGGATCTGCCCGCGTATTTTTCGGGATGGAACGTCGCGTTATTGCCGTTTGCGCAAAATAACGCAACACGATTCATCAGCCCCACTAAAACGCCCGAATATCTTTCCGCTGGACTGCCGGTCGTGTCAACACCTATCCGCGACGTGGAACGGCCTTATGGCGAATTAGGTCTGGTCGTTATCGGCCGAAGCCACGAGGATTTTCTAAAGGGCATCGAAAGTCAGCTCCGTGAAGGACGATCGCAGCGCTGGCAATCGCAAGTAAACAGCTTTCTCAGCCGATTGTCATGGGACAAAACATGGTCTGAAATGGAACGGCTCATCCTCCGCGACTTGGGCCGGAAGAAGCAGCGTCGCACTGACAGCGAAATCGCTCCGATGACTACATTCAATCCTGATGAGGCGAGTGCCGCCCGTGTTTGATTTTTTGATAGTTGGAGCAGGGTTTGCTGGCGCAGTAGTCGCGGAGCGCATGGCGAAAGTGTTTGGCAAGAAAGTTCTAATTATCGACCGGCGAAATCACATTGGGGGGAACGCATACGACTACTGGAACGCCGACGGTCTATTAGTTCATCAGTATGGTCCGCACATCTTCCATACCAATTCTGACCAGGTTTTTAACTATCTCTCGGCGTTCACAGCGTGGCGCGCGTACGAGCACCGGGTACTTGCGTCGGTGGATGGCAAGCTGGTGCCCGTCCCTATCAACCTCGATACAGTAAATATTCTCTACGGAAAACAGCTCAATTCGCTTCAACTCGACGCATTCCTCAAATCTGTTGCGGAACCTAAGGAAACAATTCGCACCTCAGAGGATGTCGTAGTGAGCAAAGTCGGCCGCTATTTATATTCGAAGCTTTTTCAGGGGTACACACGCAAGCAGTGGGGTATCGATGCTTCAAAACTGGATGCACAAGTGACCGCGCGTATTCCGGTCCGCACAGATCAGGACGACCGATATTTCTCCGACACCTTTCAAGCAATGCCAAAGTTCGGGTATACGCATCTTTTCGAGAACATGCTAGATCATCCGAGCATCACAGTTGAGGTCGGCGTCGACTATCGCGACGTAATGAAATCTGTAAGTTTTCGTGAGCTTGTTTATACAGGTCCTATTGACGAATACTTCGGATATTGTTTTGGAAAACTGCCCTACCGTTCGCTGCGCTTCCAGCACGAGACGGTTGACACGGAGCGTTTTCAGTGCGTAGGTGTTGTGAACTATCCGAACGATCACGCTTACACCCGCATAACCGAGTTCAAGCACTTAACGGGGCAGGTCCACCCGAAAACAAGCATCGTTTATGAATTTCCATGCAACGATGGCGATCCGTACTATCCCATACCGCGCGCAGAAAACGCCCATATTTACAGCAAGTACGCCGAGCTGGCTAAGACCTCGCCAGGCGTTCACTTTGTGGGTCGGCTGGCGACTTATCGGTACTACAACATGGATCAAGTTGTTGCACAAGCATTGACACTCTGTTCGCATCTTTCGGGAGTCTCACGCACTACTCTATGTGAGGACACGGCGCAGGCGGCAGCGGCTTTTGCTGCCTGATGACTTGGGCCGTGGCCTCCTCGACTGAGAAATAACTACTTTTTCGGCCTCTAGTGTGATTACGGATGCCGAATGCCGAAGTCTAGGTTCGGAACGGCGCATTCGCCGGCTCGGAGGGTGTTTTTCCTCCTGCGCTATAGATTGCCGGCAACCGCCTTGCTATTAGGCTTAATTCTGTTAACGTCCGGTCTGGACATTGCGATACCTTTCGTTACCCAGCGGCTGATTGACGGGATTGTCCGGTCCGTATCCGGTGCACACGAGTTTGCCCTATCCATATTATTTACGTCATTAGCCGCCATTCTTGTGTCGATCGCAGCCTCTCGTCTGCTGAGGTCGGTTTACAACTACCGGCTCTTCAAGACCGCAGCCGGGCTGGAAGATGAAGTAAAGAGCGCTGCCTTCGAAAATTTCTTGAATTGGGATATGGCCGCACTATCCCGAAGTAACAGCGGACAGATCATCGGCAGCCTTGATCGAGGCGGCACGGCCATTTTCGTCACCCTGTACGAGATCCTGGGACAGAATTTGGTTCCCCCCTTGATCGTGTTCGCCGGCGTCTTCGTATCTCTTTTACTCAAGAATTGGATTATTGCCGTCATTGTATTTTTGCCCCTTCCAATTTATGTCTTGATCGTCGGTCGTTTCCTAGGCGGCATGGATGAATTGGAACAGGAAATAAATCATGGGTTTGAAAAGGTAAGCAAGGAATGCTACGACATTGCCGGGAATGTCGCTACTGTGAAGAAATTTTCGCAAGAGCGCGGCGAATCGGCTCTTCAACGCAGCCTACTCGCCAGAGCTAGAATTCCTCAATTCCGCGCCGAACGCACTTGGGCTGGCATAGAGAACATCCAGACCTGGATTGCAACGCTGGGGCGTGTCACCGTGATCGGCATTGGGGGATATTTCGTTCTGCAGCACCGTTGCACGCTGGGTGAGTATGTCTTGTTCATTGCGTTGCAAGATATGCTCTTTGGACCAATGGGACAACTGTCGATCCTATTACCCAAGCTGCGCCGCAATCTTGCCCGCGCGGAAAGCCTATTCGAAATACTCGATCAAAAGCCTGGCCTCACCGATAAGATTCACTCCCTGAGGCTATCCCGGTTAGCAGGAACTATTGAGTTCCGCGACGTATCATTTCGATACCAGAACGCGGAGGATTGGACACTTCACAACGTCAACTTTGTGGTTCCCGCCGGAGCTACCGTCGCTCTTATTGGCCGCAGCGGTACTGGTAAGAGCACGCTTATGAATCTGCTGTTGCGCTGTTACGACCCACAGCATGGCAGTGTATTTATCGATGGCCGAGATATACGTGAAGCATCGCAGAAGAGTTTGCGTGATCAGATTGCCGTGGTGCCGCAAGAGATTGATCTGTTTTCGCGAACAGTTGCTGAAAACATCGCATATGGCTCTGCCTACGCCACGCGTGCGGAGATTGAGAATGCAGCTCGAATTGCGCTTGCGCATGATTTCATAAACCGCTTGGAAGACACTTACGAAACGATTGTCGGAGAACGCGGCCTGCGCTTGTCCGGAGGTGAACGTCAGCGCATTGGTATCGCCCGCGCGATTCTCCGGGATCCTGCAATTCTGATACTTGACGAAGCAACAAGCCATCTCGATACGGAAAGCGAACACTTGATCCAACATTCTGTTGACCGAGCCGCGAAGGGCCGAACGTGCTTCATCATTGCCCATCGGCTTTCTACAATCCGGCACGCTGATTTAGTGGTTGTTCTTGCCGAAGGCGGCGTTGAATCAGTTGGCACGCACGAGGAACTCTGGCGCCGTAGTCCCACGTACCGAAGATTGCACGAATTGCACCGTGACCCCCGGCATGACGTCATTACGGACCAGAGCTACGACGCACGGAAGCCCGTCGTGGCAGAACTTGCAAGCTGAAAAGCTTTCTGAAACCAGAACTCCCGTTTCTTAGGAAGAGCTTACGCCGTCGACAACATGAAGTCGACACTCGATATCGACGTTTGATATGCGGTTCTCTTAACTCATGTCTTGCCGGCGAGCCGGGCCCTAATTCCTGACGCCGGCCGGCACAGGCAGCGGAGCCGAAACGTTCTCACTGAGCAGATGCGCGCGTAATGCCATCAGGCTCTGCAGGCCTGTCAGAATCTGC
Organism: Bryobacteraceae bacterium; assembly: GCA_035652115.1. GTDB lineage: Bacteria > Acidobacteriota > Terriglobia > Bryobacterales > Bryobacteraceae > Bog-105. Next base: position 14,486 of record DASREJ010000142.1, on the reverse strand, counting down.
TCGACTCTGATCTCCAGTGTCCAGTTCTCCTGCTGGCCCGTGCAGACCACGATTTCGCCGAGAAATAGCGTGTCTTCATATTCAACGCTGACCAGTGTCGATTCCGAAATGCGCTCCGTCGTATTCAAAACTAAGCGCTTACCCCGTATGTCCTCGACTTGGCATGGAAGATTTCGTTTGATTCCTTGACCGTTGGGCGCGGGTAATTGCAGCACAGCCGATCTCGCTTGATCTGGCATGGAGTTCATCACGCCAATCTAATCGGCTGAAAAAGGGAAAAGCTTAAGGGAAAAAACTAGAAGCGAGACTCGATAAAAAACCAAAGGGACGCGCCGACCGCCACGGGAAGCAGCAGCTCTAGCCAGCTTCGTAACGAACCCAAGCGCACACGCGATTTGGATTGCTGCTCGGCAGCCGCTTGCGGCTTTTCCTGATGTGCGCGGTGCACTTCGGCTAAGCGGCATTGCACGCTGCTGGGCCGGCCTTGCAGGGCTCGAATCAACTCCTCGCGCCCACGCTTGTCAGCAATCAAGATCGTTGCCGAGTGCATGCCCTGCATCGAGTCCTGCAGCTTCCGCCTCAATGGTCCCGGTATGTCTTTGATGGACCGATAGACCGACGTCCCCTCGTCCGTGGCAACAAATATGGTGGAACTCTTCGCAGTCAGAACGGCCATATTCCCGCTTCCATTATGATCCAGACGCTCGCAGCAACTGCTCGCTGCCGGCAACATCGTGACTCGCATGAGCGAGTGTTACCTGAATAAAACCTAACGCTGCTTTCGAAAGCGATTTGTCTCGGCGATATATCAGCCCCACGCGGCGGATCATCGGCTCAGGCCCCAGCGAAACGCCGGCCAACTTGCCGGCCGTTACTTCTTCCTGGCAGTGCGAAGCCGCCAGAAAAGACAATCCCAAATTTGCCATGACAAAGCGCTTGATCATCTCTGTCGAATCCAGTTCCATTGAGATGTTCAATTCTTCCTGCACCGAATCCAGCCAACTATTCAACCGCGCCCGCGTGGTCCCGGTTTTCGGCAATAGCAGTTGCTCACCTAACAAGTCGCCCGGCGCCACTCGCTCGAAAGATTCCAGCCGATGCCCAGGTGGAACAAGCAATTTGATCTCGTCGGAATGAATTCTCACTACTTGCAGCTTCTTCTCTTGCACGGGAAGCTGGGTAATTCCGAAATCCGCCAGATTGTCAAGCACCGCCTGCACCACACGCGTGCCATAGGAGCGGTCTACCGACAGTTGGACATTGGGAAACTGTTTCTTGAACTCCGCAAATACGCCTGGCAAAACATAGATGCAGGTCGCCTCATTGGCGGCTATGATCAGTTCGCCTCGCGGAACCTTTTCCAGTTCATTGATGGCATCCTGCGCCCTGCGCCGTAGGGCCAGAATCTGCTCTGCATGTTCTGCAAAGATACGTCCCGCCACGGTAAGCGAAATTTTCGTGCCTAGGCGCTCGAACAATGTCGTGTTGAGTTCCTGCTCAAGCTGCCTCACTTGAGCACTAATAGCGGGTTGCGTTCGATAGCACGTCAGCGCGGCCTTCGAAAAGCTCTTCAACCGAACGATCTCTAAAAAAGTATGAAGCTGATCGAGATCCATTGTGGCGAGCAGACATCCGCGCCTCGGCGAAAGAAGCGCTTAGGCTCAAATTGTAGCAGCCATGGACGCCGTACCACTCAAGCCACGTGGCTAATTGACCTTTTTCAATAATTTCGCGCCGGGAGGCAATTCAAATGTTCCCGCGGGCAACGTTTGATTGACCTGAACCGTGTTGGCAAACATCTGGTAGGTCTTGTACCCGTTTCGCTGCCGCTCAATCGAAAACGGCCACATGACGCCGTCGCCAGCGTCTCGCCATTTGTCGTAATTGATCTCTTCATCGTTATGTTCGCGCGTCTGCGGATCCTGCCAGGTAAACGTCTCGCGTATTGGCAACAGCGTATTGTGATCGAAATAAACGCGAACGGTTCGGTCCTGAGCGTCGGTGATGTCCACTACCTCGACGTGAGTGCTCAAATAAACTTCGCTACCCGAGTAATCAAACTGCAAACCAGGCTCGCCGTGACGAACTTTTAAGATGTACAGAATATCGTTTTCGGTCGTTCGGACATATCGGCTCCACGCTTCGTCCTCAATCGGACGGGCTCCCCGAAACGTGATGTCCCAGGCCTGGTCTGGCAAAAATAAGTACGAGTAATCCTGTTTTTTCCCCAGAATCTCGCGCTCTCGTATTCCCAGGCCCTTAGCGGTTGGCTGCGGCAAATACTCCGTGTACGTCGTTGTGATATCCAGGCCACTCAATTCATCATGAAAAAACGAGTAAATACGCCCTTTCGCGACGCGATTCCGCATATTCAGGAAGCGCTCGCCACCCAATGCTGTGACCGCCTGATCAATAATCTGTTGACCTTTGTTTGGGGCTGTCTGCGCTGTGGCAACAAGCCAGCCCGATACCAGCATTGAACAAACCGCAACTGGAAGAGCCAATCGATCGCCGATTCTCAGTTTCGATAAAAGGCTAGGCACAAACAATGGATCGAATCCAGGGCTTCCGTACCTGCTCGTTATCGGAGTGAGGATCACCCGCATGAATGGGTCCGCTGCGCTCGCGCAAGAACCCGCCGCGCCTCTTGTTTACGGTGGCCTGGATTTCCGCAACAACGGAGAGCGCCACCTGCTCCGGACCGTCCGCACCGATATCCAAGCCCATGGGACTATGCACGGCCGGACTATCGATCACGTCGTCGAGTCCCGCGTCACGTAACATTTGTGCGGCGCGTTTACGCGGCCCCAGTACGCCTACATAAAACAACTTGCGGTCTGATAACTCCTTGAGCATCTCGCAATCCTGACTATAACTGTGGCTCATCAGCACGGCGGCCGTCCAGGGATCAACCGGAAGATCAGAGCCGCCACTGCCCGGAGCGCGAACACTCACTCCATCCGCCTGCGGAAATTTATCGCGGCGCGCGTAATGCGCCCGGCCATCGAATACGAAGACTTCCCACCCCAGGAATTTGGCCAGGGTTACCAGTGGAACGGCGTCGTCCCCTGCCCCGAATACCAGCAGACGTAAGGGTGGCGTCAGCGTTTCGGCGAATATCTCGGTATCCTCAATCCTTGCGATGTGCGACTGGCCTTCGGCCAACGCGCTTCTGGTTTGCCGCTCAAGCGCCTCGCGTGGCACGGTGCGAGTTGAATCGTGACGCACCAATCCATCAGGATCAATAACGAATTTCTGCCCAGCCGCGCCGACGGGTTCAATGACGTGTGCGATCGCCGCAGACCGCCGCAATTCGTGCACTTGTTGAATCAGCAGCAGAGTATCGGCAGTACCGGTACTAATCCGCTCCAAGAGCACGTAAATTATTCCGTTGCAGCCAAGTCCGTATTCGGCCGCTATTTCACCTTCCGGCGTTGTGTCATAACGCCGAATCACTGGGCCGTTATCGGTAAGCCACCAGGCGCGCTTAACCAGATCGTCTTCCAGGCATCCGCCGCTTACGGACCCAACACGTTGACCCGTGCGTGTCAGCAGTAATCGAGCGCCCGGCAGCCGATACGACGACCCGCTGGTCTTCACGACGGTTGCCAACACGGCCGCCTCGTTCCTGGCCTCCAGTTGGGACCACAGCGCGAGAATCTGCTCCAATTCTTTCATCGTCTGCCGATCTGTCTCTTAGATTAGCGATTCCGGGCTGTGCTACAGCCAGCTCAGTATTGGGCTGAGTACGGTTTGCGATCAAACGACTACGATAATTGCCGTATTCCACAGATTACACGGCGAGAGACTCAGCCGGCGGCGGCCACCTGATCACCGAGGGTACCCGGACGTTTGAATACGGCGACTTGCCCGATGCTGATACTTCCGTTTTCACAAAGTTTAATAAACTTCCCAGTTGAGGTTACAGTACTAAGGTTCTATAATGAGTTTTCTTATAGCTGACTGATCTATAAATGTTTTAATAAGTGAAACGTATGCTGCGGTCGATAATCAATAGTGCTATAAATATTGATCGACGAGAAGCAACAACTTTTCGAGAAAAACCCCTAACCGGGGGTTTCGAACAGAGGCGAATTTTCAGGAAGTCGTTAGTATACGGTTCCAGGAAGTTCAGCGCTTATCGTGTGTCCCGACCGACTGCAAGGCCATCGTGGGGAACGCCCACAGGTCGTTGACTGCGGATCGTTGAATCACGCATCAGCAACACCACCCATTCCCAAAATGGCGAGCACCTCGCGTTAAAGGGAAGCTGAAACGTCGCTGCGTAGTGACGTGAAGTCACATATTGCCACGAGTGTGTCCACTCAGCCTACGTGTGTGGACATCGAGAGGAGTTTTAATGTTTTCATCGGCAACGAATGCGTTGCGGTTTATACATGAAGGGCTAAGGATTGCTTTCAGGCACTCTTTTGCCATAGCGCTGCTACCCGCGTTTGCGTTTCCTGCCTGGTCGGCAATAACGTTCGTTCAGAGTAACTACTCTACGCCGCAATCATCGCAAACTAGCGTGAGTGTTACGTTCACCGCAGCTCAGACAGCAGGTGATCTCAACATGATTGTCGTCGGCTGGAATGACAGCAGTGCGCATGTTGCTTCTGTCACTGATAAGAGTGGCAATGTGTATACCCTCGCCGTTGGCCCCACCGTTCAGTCGGGCGTGGCTTCGCAGTCGATTTATTACGCCAAAAACATCGTTGCAGCGACTGCCAAAACAAACATTGTCACGGTTACCTTCTCAAGGAGTGCGGCTTATCCAGACATCCGGATCCTGGAGTACAGCGGCGCCGACCCGAATAACCCTGTCGATGTGGCAGGTGCAGGCACCGGTAGCAGCTCCACCAGTAGCGCTTCCGCGACAACGACTAATGTGGCCGATCTAGTGTTCGCCGCCAATCTCGTTCAGACTATGACCACTGGTGCCGGAAACGGATTCACCAAACGTCTGATCACTTCTCCCGACGGTGATATCGCCGAAGACATGATGGCTGCTTCGGCAGGTACCTATACTGCTACCGCGCCTCTGAGCTCCGGCCAATGGATCATGCAGATGGTAGCGTTGAGGGCCGTGTCGAATGGCCTCACCACCACATACAGCATCTCTGGAAAGGTAAGCGGATCAGCGGCAACTGTAGCGCTGTCAGGAACATCCTCAGCAACGACGACGGTAGCTGCCGGCGGAACCTATACTTTCTCAGGCTTGAAAAACGGTTCGTATACGGTTACGCCCACGCAATCCGGATATACCTTTTCTCCCGCGTCTGCATCGGTCACCGTCAACGGCGCTAATGTAAGCGGGGTAAACTTCACTGGTAGCGTAATTACTGCCGGAACCTATAGCATCTCTGGAAAGGTAACTGGGTCTGCCGCAACTGTAGCGCTTTCGGGAACCTCGTCAGCATCGACAACGGTAGCTGCCGGTGGAACCTACACGTTTTCAAGTTTGAAAAACGGTTCGTATACGGTCACGCCCACCCAGCCGGGATATACGTTCTCTCCCATTTCCGCGCCGGTCACTGTCAACGGTGCTAATGTTAGCGGCGTGAACTTTACCGGTAGCGTAATTACCGCCGGAAGTTATAGCATCTCGGGGAAGGTAAGTGGCTCAGCGGCCACACTCACTTTGTCAGGCACCTCTTCGGGAACTACGACGGTGGCAGCAGGCGGGACCTACACGTTTTCGGGCCTTGCCAATGGTTCCTATGTCGTAAGTCCTAGCGAAACTGGCTATAGTTTCTCTCCAAGCACGGCGTTAGAGACTGTGAACAATGCCAACATCACCGGCGTCAACTTTACCGCCACAGCCTTACCTCCCACAGTTACATTAAGCTGGACTGCCAGCACTTCGCCCAACATCAGCGGCTATAACGTGTACCGTGGAACGGTGTCCGGCGGCCCTTATTCTCTAATCAGCTCGTCTCTAGTCACCGGAACCAGTTACGTAGACACAACCGTTAGAGATGGCCAGACATATTACTACGTAACGACCGCAGTGGACAGCAGCAATAATCAAAGTAGCTACTCAAATCAAGCGGTCGCAGCCGTGCCATAAAACTCTGCTTCACATTTAACGGCCGTTAACTCACATGAACCAACGGCCGTTCCTTCGGATTCGGTACGGCCCGCCGGAGCACTTCGCGCACTAGTGGCGCCACGTCACCTTCGCCCAGGAAGAGAAATCGGAATATATTCCCAATCGGGGTGCCTTCGTTCCAGGCGAAGTAGCCGTGCGGCGGCTTCCCGGTTGTTTGTTCCAGATAAATGAGCATCGCCGCAATGGCATTCGCAACCACCGGACTTCGCGCGCGCAATACCGAGTGTTTCCCCACTCTCTCGCCCCTCACCACCAGCGTCTCCTCGAAGCTGGAAGCGTCGCCTAGCTCCACCTCAAAGAAGTAAACACGTTCATCGGGGCTGAGATTGTGGACATAGCGCAGCGTACGATCCGCTTCGTCCAAATCCGCTTCAGTTTCCGGCCGCGGCTTGCGTGATACAAGCCGAATGAGTTGATCTTCATCCTCGGCTAGAAGCGTGCGCGCGGTATCGTCTAGCTGCACGCCGTGGACGCGCAGCTCAGTCGATCGAATCGCCCGTGAAACCAGCGAAATGACGATTGTCGATGCAATGAAAAAGGTAGAGATTTTCAAGCCTTCTGGCCGTTCGTAAACGTTCAAAGCAGTTGTATAGACGAAAACCAGGAAGATCAAGAGATATGGCCAACGCAGCTTTTCCCGCCACAACGCAACCGTAACGGCAAGCGACGCGGAGGTGATCAGCACCAGCACACCGGTGGCGTACGCACCGCCCTGTGCGTCCACGTCCGCGTGAAATAAAAATGTGACGGAGAACGCGACTGCGGTAAACACTAACACCAGCGGCCGGTTCGCGCGTGCCCACTCTGGCGCCATCCCAAATCGCGGAAGATATCGGGGAATAAGATTCAATAATCCCGACATAGCCGATGCTCCGGCGAATCCCAAAATCAGAATGGTGCTGACGTCGTATAGCGATCCGAACCCGTTCCCCAGATATTTATGGGCCAGGTACGCGAGTGCTCGGCCGTTTGCCTCTCCGCCTTCTTTAAACTTTGCCGGTTCAATCAGTAATGTCGTCACCACGCTGGTCGCAATCAGAAAGATGCTCATGATGACGGCCGCCGTGCGCAGCAGTTTGCGCGTGTTTTCTATACGCCGCGTCACATCCTCGCCCTTGATGAGGGGCATCACGGCTACGCCCGTTTCGAAACCTGAAAGGCCCAGCGCGAGCTTCGGAAAAAGAATCAGCGAGATCCCCACCATGGCCAGTGGGCTGCTGTGCTGAGTCAGGACGGCTTGTTTCCAATCGGGCCAGACGTGTGGATACTCCAGCACCTTCCACAAGGCGACAACGCTCACCACTGCGTTTAACGCCAGATAGACTGCCACCAGCAGAACGGCTACGCCAATGGCTTCTCTAAACCCTTTTAGAAAAATAGCGGCAAGAACAGAGAGGATAAAAAGCGTAATTCCCATCTGACTCTTCATCCAATCCGGAGCAAAGGGGTTTTGTACAAAGTGCGCGGCGCCGTCTGCCGCGGAAAGCGTCATCGTAATAATGAAGTCCGTCATCGCGAACCCAAGCAAAATCAGCACAAATGTTTTGCCTGCCCATTTCGGAAACAGGTGTTCCAGCATCGCGACGCTTCCCTGCCCGTTTGGGCTAGCCTGTGCTACGCGCCGATAGACAGGCAGCGCTCCAAATAATGTGACGACTACCAAAACAAGCGTGGCGAGCGGTGAAAGCAGACCTGCGGCGAGAAAAGCAATTCCCGGCTGATACCCCAATGTGGAAAAATAATCAACTCCGGTAAGGCACATAACGCGCCACCAGGGATGAACAGCTTCCGGTGTGCTGTGAATGCCCTTGGGCAATCGTATGTCGGCCAGAAGCCAGTCGCTAAGCATTACGCTCTAGTGTAGGGCGAGAGACATTTTTTCTGGAAGAACCGCCGGTGTGCGTCAGGCAGCGTCACGCTACTCTTGCGGCGCGCCACTTCGCCTCGCCGTATTCGCCCAGGTTCACATCGCCCGACATCTTGCCGCCTGCTACCGACCCGCTAAACGTATAGCTCAGGGTGTTTCCATCGGCTGGATGCGAGCTTTGAAATCTCACCCCAGCGCCATCGATATGTCCTTTCAAATTGCCCTGATAGGCCCAGCCTTTGTGCAGGCCTCCTATTTCGTTCCCCTTCGCCGTCAACATGAATTGATGGCGTGACGATCCGACTTCATACGTCATCTCTACTTCCCACGTTCCGGAGATATCGGCGACTGCGGGCGCGTAGGCCCTGGCAGGCGCTGGCCTCCGCGCTGCACCAAGAACCTCGCAGAGCCGCTGTGCCACGATCTTATGCTCGCCTGGTTTCATTGCCACAGGGCGAATTAAAAAGGAGTGGCCTTCGCCTTCCGCATGCGTCGCAATACGGGGATCGCCCTTAAGCAGCGCTTCACCAACTTCGCCGGCCGTCATGCCAATCTGCTTCGGATCCCACGAAACGTTCAGAGTCGGAAACGGCCCCCCGCGAACCGCGCCGCGCACCTCCGCTCGCACGCCCGGAACCTTTGTAATCTGCGGAATCATTTCGGAGTACCAGGATTCCCACAATCGCAGGTCCGCCTGAATATCCCGCTCCTTCCGCCAGACCTCGACGGCCCGCAACATTCCAACAATCTCTTCTTTACTCACTTTTGCCGGGCGTCCGAAGCCGTGATGCGGCGCGCTGTTGGCCCATGCCGCGCATACAAGCTTGCGGCGTCCAATCAGCAATCCGGCTGTTTGCGGTCCTCGGATGATCTTGCCTCCGCTGTACGCAACCATGTCGGCGCCCAACGAAAGATAGGGATTAGGAACAATCAGATAATCGGCAGCGGCATCAACCAGGATCGGAACTCCCGCTTTGCGGGCGATCGGCGCAACATCTTTGAGATCGAGCTTCGCGCTGCCGAAATATTGCCCTAATATGCCGACCATCGCCGTGTTCGGACCAATTGCGTTTGTGAACTCATCCGGCGTGTTGACTTCAATCACTTTCACATTCAAGTCGCGAATCGCATGATCGTAAACATTGCGCGACTCGCGCGGCATAATGACTTCATTCTTCAACCCCTCCAGATTCGGCAGCCGCTGAATCTTTTCCGGGTCGGTGCCCGCCAGGCAACCGGCAGTCGCAAACATCAGGGACGACGCCGCGCCTGCGGTAACTATGCCCCACTCCGCCTGTAGCAACTCGGCCAACCGGTCGCCAACTTTGTCCATCAGTTCGTTCAAGTTGACGTGATAGTGCGACGCCTGTTCGATGGTCGAAATGACCTCCGGCAACGTCAGCGAGCCGCCGTTGATCGTGATGGTGGCCGTGCAATTGATAAACGGTTTTACGCCAATGCGCGTGTAGGGGTCGGGAGCCGCCGGTTGCATGGTGCCTCCCTCTGCCGGTTTCAATCCAATTAAGCTCGCAGCGGCCACGCCGCCGGCTGTCCCGCTCAGAAAGCGCCTTCGAGAATTCATTGATGAAATCCTAACGCGTTTCGGCAAGCCCTCATCCTGCACTATGATCGGAAACAATGTTTCAATTCCTCTTGCGCATCGCGCCCCTGCTCACCGCCGCGAGCTTGCTCTGCGCCCAAACGAGCAACCTGATTCTGCGAGGCGGGCGTGTCATCGACTCGGCCAACCGCATCGACGGCGTAATGGACGTGGCAGTCATCGGCAACCGCATAGTCGCCGTAGGCCCGCATCTTACCGCACCGCCGGGAGCGCAAGTGATCGATGTGAGCGGGTTTTATGTCGTTCCCGGGCTCATCGATCTGCACATGCATGTGTTCGGATACGAAGGCGCCATTGATCCTGACGACAATGCTCTCCCCGCCGGAACAACGACCATCGTTGACGCCGGCGGCAGCGGCTGGCGCACCTTCGATGAATTTCACAACACTGTGATGGCGCATGCCCACACCCGCGTCCTCGCTCTGCTCAACATCGTCGGCGCGGGCATGGTCGGCGAACCCTATGAAAGCAACACCAATGATATGGAGCCGGAGAAAACGGCAGACATGATTAAGCGCCATCGCGACGTAATCGTTGGCATCAAAACCGCGCATTTCGGCGGCACTGGTTGGACGGCAATCGATCGCGCGGTGGCAGCCGGCCGCCTGGCTGATGTTCCCGTCATGGTTGACGACAAGATTTTCACTAACACCGGCCGAACGACACGTGAGGAACTGCTCAGCCATCTCCGCCCCGGCGACATTCACACGCATATGTACAACGACCGTCAAATCGAATTGGTCGATCGCTTCACCGGAAAAGTGCAGCCTTATATGATCGAGGCGCGCAAGCGCGGCGTTCTCTTCGATCTCGGCCACGGCGGCGGCAGCTTTCTATGGCCGGTCGCGAGTAAGGCGGCGGCCCAAGGCTTCTACCCCGACACCCTCAGTACCGACCTTCATGCCGATAGCATCCTGCGCCAGCGTTCCGACATGCCCAATTGCATGTCCAAGATGATGCTTCTCGGAATGAGCTTGAACGAGGCCGTGCTGCGCTCGACGGCCGTTCCCGCTAAAGTCATACACCGATTTCCGGAACTCGGCACTCTAGGAAAAGGCCAAATCGCCGACATCGCCGTGCTCGATCTGCAAACGGGCGTGTTCTCGTTTACCGATTCCTGGCCTGCCAAACAGCTCGGAACCAAGCGCCTGGAATGTGTGCTGACCGTACGCGACGGCAAAATTGTGTACCGTCGGCAGGAGACCGCATTCCATCCGACCGGTCCCATTTACGACGTGCTGCTAAAGAACGGGCATGTCATCGACCCAGCGCAACATCGCAACGGCCGCTTCGACGTAGCAATCGCCGACGGCAAGATAGTGAAGGTCGCTGCCGGCCTTCACTCGGCTCAAGCCCGGATCAGTATCGATGCAAGCGACTATCTAATTACCCCCGGCTTCATCGAGATCTCCGAAACCTATCGGCCGGACTATTCCACGCTGCCCAAAGGAATCACGACACTCGTCATCGCCGCAGATTCTGCTCCAAAGCTAAAACCGCACACCAAGACCAGAGTGCTAGCAATTCCACTAAAGACATTCGCGCCCGCCCTCAACGCAGATCTGACGCCGGAAGCCTATATCGAGCACGGAACCATCTCGGCCGCCGAAGTAATTCACAAGCCCGAGTTAGGCACGCTAGTCGAAGGTTCGGACGCAGATGTGGCCCTATTCGAATCGCAAAAAGACCGGCTGCACTGCATCCTCACAATCCGGCACGGCGCCGTCGTCTGGGATCCGCAAGGGCTTGCCACTACCGACTGGATCGCCGCTGGACCGTATACGAACTTCAAATAACGAGAGACGAACGCCGGAGGGCGGAGGTGTAATTACTGAACGCATAGTGCACTACTGCTGCCGTGTTCTGATTAGCACGCCGTACACCCACCCCATACAACAAGGCCCAAAAGTCAATATAATTGCTCTCAACCCCTGCTCCGCCATGTGGCAAAAACTATCCGGTCTGTTGGTTCTCACGGTGGCGACCGTGTTCTCCTCGCTACCGCCCGTGTCTCAGGCCATCGCCGTCGCGACACCTTCTTCAGTGGAAGCAACGAACACTCTAATTGTGAGTTTGCTTCAACAAAGTCACGAACTGGACCAGCAGCTTGCCTTGCCGCTACATCTGAATCTGCTCGGTCGCCAACTCAGTATCATTTCGCGCCTACCGGGCGACCAGAACGTTGAGACCGCCCGGCAATGGGCGAACGAGCTGTTCACGGTGGCCGCTCAAGCGAAGCAACCGGCCCGTTCTTATTCCCAAGGGTCGGCGTTGACCGTTCTCGCCAGGCTAGATCCGCAACATGCCTTGGAACTCCTGCACACCGCCCAGTTGGAAGAAGTCGGACCCCCTTCGCCGAAAATGCAGTTGGCCCGAGAGGTCTTCAACTCGCTCGTCAGCTCCGATGGCATCGGCGTGCTGCCTCTGCTGCAGCAGGAAGCCGAACAAATGGGTGCCCGAGGACAATATCCGTACGCTGCCCTCGCGGATGCCGCCAACTACGCCGTTGCCAAAGACTGGCGTGACAATCGCCAACATGCCATCGACATCATGAGGTCCGTATTTGAACAGGCATTCGCGCGCTATCAGCAGAGCGCTCCTGACTACTCGAATGACTACGAATTTGGTGCGATGCTCCGCATCGTAGCCGGCGCATTGCCCTTGGAACTAATTCAGCCGGCCCTGCGCCAATTCGTCCAAAATGTGCTGGCAGACAGCCCAACTAAATACTCTTACCAGTCTCGCGTTGTTACCAAGACTGGCGAGGAGCTACGGACGAACGATGCTGTCGATGCCATGATCATGTTGTATGGGCGGCTGATTAATAGTGTTCCCGAACTTGCTCAGGAGCTGGAAAACACGCGGCCTGAGTTGCAATCACTGTTCGAATGCCTCAAGAAAAACGAATGCAATGGAGCGTCTTTCGGGCGCACAAGCCAAACACAGAAAGCGCGCGTGCCTGATCCCGAGCAAGAAACGCGAGAAGCTGCCTCTCTTCTTTCACACACAAACCCGGATGTGGCGATAAGTAAAGTCGAAAACCTCCCTAACGATGAAAAAGGTGCGGCGACCGCGCTCGACGTAGCTCGAAACATTGCGGCTCGCCGTCCACAACAGGCATCTGAGTTAATGGAAAAAGCTCAAAATACAGCCGCAATAGACGACAATCGAAAACAACTCAATATCGTGTCAGCTCAAGTCTCGCTCGCCGCTGCTCGAAACCAGCAGGAACAACTGCAACAGCTATTACAACGTGGGTTCGAACTCGCCCGGCCGTTGGTAGCGCAGTCAACCGACCTAGGGCCGCCCTTTATTACTGGTTTGCCGTCGATGGTTCAGATCGGCATGCAAAACTACCCGGAGATGACCGCGGAGTTTCTCAAAAATCTGGCGCCTGTGCGCATGAAAGCTGAGCTCCTGATCGCCGCGGCCGGCGCCCTGCAGCTACACACAAGATTGCCGGTTGGTTCTCGTATGCCATCGCCGAACGCACCAAGCAATCGCTGACAAATAGCGGTTTGGCGCCCTAAGCAGGCTCAAGACACAGTCACCCCATATAATCCGTGCCGATGTTTCCCTATGATGACGCGATCTCCACGGCCGTTCGCCATCCTTCGCAGTCCATTAGCGATGTTCTACAGACTATGCGGATAGTCGATAATGCCTGCGTAGCGACAGACGGCCTGAAGTGGTTCAATTGGCTATATTTCCGTGTCACACAAGCGGTCGAGGAGCGCATAAACAGCGGAGGATTCACCGATCCGCAGTGGCTATCGCTTTTGGACGTGCAATTTGCAAACTTTTACTTCAACGCCCTCAAAACGGCATTGGCCGGATCGCCTGCACCGGGCTGCTGGCAAGCGTTATTTTCCGTTCGACGGGACGCGAACATTACCCGACTGCAATTTGCGCTCGCCGGAATGAACGCGCACATCAATCACGATCTCTGCCAGGCGATCGTCTCGACCTGTCGCGCGACTCATATGACGCCGCAACATGGAACCGCCCAATACAACGACTACACAATGCTGAATTCGACTCTGGATAGTCTGATCGACACCGCAAAGCAAACTTTGGATGTGCGGCTTCCGGGCACTCAGCTACCACCTATTTCTCACCTGCAAGATCTCGCCGCCGGATGGGATATTAGCGCCGCCAGAGAAAAAGCGTGGATCAACGCGGAGGCACTATGGAATCTACCCCCGGCTCTCGCGCTATCTCTGCTCGATAGCATCAACGGATTCACAGCCGTGATAAGCAAATCTCTTCTGGTGCCGGTGCCGGCTATCTGAGCCGTTTGTAACCGCGTCGATCTCTCAGCGCTTCCGGCCTAAATCGACCACAAAAAACCGGTCACAATTCGTGCCACTTTTCCTTTCGCTGCCATCTCGCTGATCTTTAACAGCCAACCACTAACGCCATAGCCCCGCAGCCGTTCATCCCGCTCGTCGTCGTTCTATCGTTCAATCGGACGACTAACCCTCCAATTCAGAAAGGTAAATCTTATGTTCCTCTCGAAACGTAAACGGGAAGCCAACCGCGCGAACGCGCAAAAGAGCACCGGCCCTCTCACCGAAATCGGTCGCGAACGAGTCTCGCGCAATGCCAGAAAGCACGGCCTCACCGGAGCCTTCGAAGTTCTCGAAGGCGAAGACCAGGAGATGTTCGACGGGCTGCTTAACCGGCTGATGGAAGAAGAAAAGCCTGCCTGTCTCGCTGAAATCGAACTGGTGAAGAAGATGGCCGAGCACACCTGGTGCTCCGAACGAGCCAGCCGTTTGCAGGAAGGCTGCTTCATCATTAGTCGAACCGACGAGCAGCGCCGCAACCTGGAAGGCCAAGCCGTGATTGATCCCCAGCTTGAACGCTTCATGCGCTATCAGGCG
>DASREJ010000141.1:0-26133 GCA_035652115.1 Bryobacteraceae bacterium | reverse complement strand
GAAAGTGGCGAATAAATATTCGCCGATCGAGTTGCAGCAACGCATTGTGTATCCATCGAGCAAAGCCCCGAACAAGACCGCGGTAGTGACCCTGAAAGATGGCACCGAATATCGAGGCAAAGTGGCGCGCGAGGACGAGTTCACAATTGCTTTGACGTGCGAAGACGGATGGTACCGCACGTTTTCGCGGGATGAGGTGAAGGTGGATGTGAAGGACCCGTTAGCGGGACATCGCGACCTGATGGCCAAATACACCGATGCCGATATTCACAATTTGTTCGCGTATCTGGAGAGCCTGAAATAGAGATGAAGCAGCTATTCAAAGCAGCGCTATGCGGCGGCGTGATTGCCATTCTATGTTTCGCGGCGGACGGAAATTTAGATCCACAACTGTTATTGAAACCGCTGGGGCAGAATTGGCCGACTTTCAATGGCGATTATTCGGGCAAACGGTTCAGCGCGCTTTCGCAAATCAATCAAAACAACGTGAAGACGCTGACGTTGAAATGGATTTTGCAGCCGCAGTCGGTAGGGATTAAATCGTCACCTTTGATGGTTGAGGGCCGGCTTTACTTCACGACTCCGGATAACGTTTGGGCAGCGGATGCGCGGACGGGAGAAATCATCTGGCACTACTACCGCGAATCGAAAGGCGACCACATCGGAAACCGCGGCGTGGGGATGTACCAGGACTCGCTTTTTTTTGAGACGCCGGACTGCCATTTAATTTGCCTGAACGCGAAGGACGGAAAAGTTCGCTGGAATATCGAGCTGGCCGATCCGAAACTTGGTTACTTCGCAACGATGGCTCCGCTGGTAATTCGAAATCACATCATTGTGGGCGTTTCGGGCGATGTGACGGATATTCCGGGATTTCTAGAATCCGTGCGGCCTGAGGACGGCAAGGTGGAGTGGCGATGGAATACGGAACCCGCCCCTGGCCAACCGGGAGCGGACACTTGGCCGCAGGGAAGCGATGCAATTATGCACGGCGGCGGGATGACCTGGATGACGGGGACGTACGATCCACAGTTGAACCAGTTGTACTGGGGCACCGGCAATCCCAATCCGGTGCTGGATGGAAAGATACGACCCGGCGACAACCTATATACCTGCTCGATTGTGTCGCTGAATCCCGACACCGGTAAACTGATCTGGCATTTTCAACCGTCACCGCACGATACACACGATTGGGACGCGACGGAAACACCGATTCTTTTCGACGATGAGATCAATGGCATTCACCGGAAGCTGTTGGCGCAGGCGAGCCGAAACGGCTATTTCTTTGTTCTGGATCGCACGACCGGCGAACACATCCTGACGAAGCCTTTTATTTACACAAATTGGGCGAAGGGCATAGATTCTCGTGGAGAACCGATACCCAATCCGGAAAAAGAGCCATCACCGCAGGGTACTTTGGTTTCGCCCGGTTCGGATGGATCAACAAACTGGATCGGCCCCAGCTTCGACCCGGAAACGAAGCTGTTCTACGTGAACGCTAGAAGATTGTGGAGCATCTTTTACATGACGGCCGAAGGAAAACCGGAAGGCTGGGCTGGACGCGACCGAAATCTTTGGGCGGATTCGGTAATAGAAGCGATTGATTATCAGACGGGAGATATTCGCTGGAACCACGAGATCGGTGACGGCGAAGGAGTGGCTGGGATTTTAACCACGGCGGGGAACCTGCTTTTCACCGGCGACAATTCGAACAATCTGCTGGCGCTGGATCCGGCATCAGGCAAGACTCTTTGGCATGTTAATTTGGGCGGCAAAATGCAGGCGGGGCCGACCACATTCGAACTGGACGGGCAGCAGTATCTGCTCACCCCGACGTCTAACTTAATTCTTGCCTGGACCTTGCCGCAATAAACGGGCGGTAACGGTTATTTGGACCTGTCCGTCTGTTAAGGCAGGCCTCACGGCGGGCGTGCTATTCTGACGCCAGTCAGGCTTCGTGTTTTGAGAAACGCTGGCGCACAACGGGCAAGCCTTCAGGCGCATGGCCCCGAAGAGCAAAAGTGTTGTGTACGTGTCTGGCGGCGCGCATAGCGTGCCTTTGCGCCTGTGACCCTCATGCTTTTGCGCGGCTTGCTCCTTGCAACATTGCCGACTTTGGTACTGCTGAGCGCGTTGTGGGCAGCCGGGCCTATTCCGGACTGGCGCCAGTTTCCCAACGATGCGAGCGCAGTAGGAAAACGCACGTCGCGCAAGGAGCAGGCTCCGGGAAAATTCCGCGAGTATCCGGCTTGGGAGTACAACGATTTTCCAATCCCTGCCGATTCCAATGTTCCGGGCGAATGGGTGTTTGCCCGCTTCATGTATCGAGCGGTACCGGTGTGGAGCGGCTACCGGCTGATCAATTGGACGATCGACTACCCCCGGTCGGACCGGCATTTGTCGGCGGCGGTGCGCAGGCTGACACGCATTCAAGCGAGATCCGTTGAGGAGCCGGTTGCGGCGGAAGACGGCGACGACATCTACAACTGGCCATGGCTTTATGGGGTGGAGGTGGGGCACTGGGACCTAACGGATCTGGAAGCCGCAAAGCTGCGAGATTTCTTAGAGCGCGGCGGTTTTTTTATGTGCGACGACTTTCACGGCACGGTGGAGTGGGAGACTTTCGAGGCAGGCATGAAAAAGGTTTTTCCGAACCGACCGATTGTGGATTTGCCGAACAACGACCCCATATTTCACACGGTTTACGATTTAGATGACCGTTATCAGGTGCCCGGCGAACAGTTTGTCTACACCCGCAGAACATACGAGAAAGACGGATATCAGGCGCGATGGCGAGGCATTTACGACGATAAAGGGCGTGTCATGGTAGCGATTTGCCACAACATGGACTTGGGCGATTCGTGGGAACACGCAGACAATCCGGAGTACCCCGAGCAATATTCGGCGCTTGGATTCCGCATCGGAATCGATTATCTGGTTTACGCGATGACGCACTGAGCGAGCGCAAGAAATGTTCGAATTCCTCTTCAAGTATCCAGCCGGCGTTTTCTCGAAGGGGACTTTTGTGCTGCTAGGCGGCTGGCCACGCTGGATTTTGCTTATGGCCATTGTGGCAGCGGCGGGTGTGTTGGGGTGGATTATTTGGAGGAAGCGCGGAAGGCTTGCGCCATCACTGCGCGGCGCACGGCTGGCGCTGTTGTGGGGATTACAGTCGGCGCTGGTGGGCTTACTGTTGTTGCTGCTGTGGGAACCGGCGATTAGCGTAACTGCCCTTCGGCCACAACAGAACATCATCGCGATTGTGGTGGACGATAGCCGGAGCATGGCCCTCAACGACGTTGGACAGACGCGCGAACAGATGGCCGCCAGTTTGTTGAACGATGGCCTGATCCGCAATCTATCGAGCAAATTTCAGGTGCGGCTGTACCGGCTGGGCGCGGGCGTGGACCGCATTCAAGACACGAACCAATTGAAAGCCGATCAAGCTTCGACACAGATTGGCAGAGGGCTGAGGCAGTTGGCGGATGAGGCGGCGACACTTCCGATTGGCGGAGTAGTGCTGCTAACGGATGGCGCCGACAATTCGGGCGGAATCGATTTAGACACGTTAGCGGAGCTGCGGCGGCGCAGATTGCCGGTGAACGCAATCGGAATCGGGCGTGAGCAGTTGGCGAACGATGTTGAACTGGATGGATTAGATGTTCCGGCGAAGGCGCTGGCGGGTTCGCGTTTGCAAGCGCAAGTGGCGCTGCGGCAAAACGGGTTTGAAGGCAAGCGGGCGAGGCTCTTGTTGACAGCCGATGGAAGTATACTGGCAAGCCGCGACATCGTCTTGAACAATTCTCCGGAGCAGATTGAGACGGTTGAATTCAGCGCGGGCAAGTCGGGCGTCAAGAATGTTCGTGCGCGTCTGGAGCCGCTGCCGGGCGAAACGAACACTCAGAACAACGAGATGTCTCAAGCGCTGTCAGTAGACGATGCAAAGCGCCGCATTTTGTATGTGGAAGGCGAGCCGCGCTGGGAGTACAAGTTTTTGCGGCGCGCGGTAGAGGACGACCCGGCACTGCAGGTTGTGTCGATGTTGCGCACAACGCAGAACAAGATTTATCGTCAGGGAATCGCCAATCCGAATGAGTTAGCAGATGGATTTCCGAGCAAACCAGAAGATCTGTTCAACTATCAAGGAATAATTCTGGGTAGTGTGGAATCGGCGTATTTCACGACTACACAACAGCAGATGATCAAAGATTTTGTGGATCGCCGAGGTGGTGGTTTGCTGTTTTTGGGCGGGCGCTGGGCTTTGGCGGATGGCGGTTATAATGTTCCGCCTTTTAAGGAATTGCTGCCGGTGACGCTGCCGAATAAAAAGAACACGTTTCAACGCGTGTTTGTGGCGGCCGAGCTAACTGACGCCGGCAAAAAGAGCTTGATCTGCCGCATAGAAGACGACCCCGAAAAAAGCACGCAGCATTGGGATGTGCTGCCGTATCTGGCAAATTATCAGGATCCGGGGACACCAAAGCCGGGAGCCGTGGTGTTGGCGCGTGTGGATGCGGGCGGAAACAGATTGCCACTGCTAGTGACCGAAAATTACGGGCGCGGGCGCACAGCCGTATTTGCCACAGGAGGCAGTTGGCGGTGGCGCATGCAGCAACCGGTAGGAGATACGAGCCAGGAGACATTCTGGCGGCAATTGTTGCGCTATGTGGTCAGCGCCACGCCCACAAGAGTGGTGGCAACGACGCCGAACGCACGATTGGAAGATGACGGGCACATTCAACTGCGCGCGGAGGTGCGCGATACCAACTATCTACCCGCGAGCGATGCCGATGTTCAAGCAAGTGTAATCGACCCGGATGGCGTGGCCGAAACGGTGGCGCTTCGGCCGGAGCCTTTGGCGCAGGGCATCTATTCGGCGGATTGGAGCGCGCAGAAAGCGGGATCGTATATCGCTGAAGTGACGGCAAAGCGAGGGACGCAGAAACTCGGGGCCGATGTACTGACGTTCCGGCGCGAAAACGGAGTGGCCGAGAATTTTCATCGCGAGCAGAATCGCGAGTTGCTTCAGAAGTTGGCCGAAGAGACGGGCGGACGATATTACAAACCGACCGAAGTGGGCCGCGTGCCGCAGGAGATTTCGTACTCGGAAGCGGGCATTACGGCGCACGAGACCAAAGATCTTTGGGACATGCCGGTGGTGTTTCTTGCGATTTTGATCTTGAAGGGCACGGAGTGGCTGCTGCGCAGGAAATGGGGCGTCGTATGAAGGTGGTCCTCCTATGCCTAGCGCTTGCTGCGGCGCTTCCGGCAGCAAACTATTACGTGACTATCGCGGGGCTAGGCGGCACGCCGGATTATGACGCGCAGTTTGCGAAGTGGGCGGCGGATCTGGACCATGAGTTGAAGGCAAATGGACCCGACGCGCAGGTGGTCACGCTGAGCGGAAATGGCGCGACACGACAGAAGGTACAGGAACTGCTGTCGAGCATGGCGACGGAAATAAAGCCGACTGACGCCTTCGCGTTGCTGCTAATCGGTCACGGCACATATGACGATAGCGATTACAAGTTCAACTTGCCGGGTCCTGACATCACCGCCGGTGAATTGGCAACGTTGTTAAATCGGATTCCGGCACGCCGTCAATTGGTGGTTAATATGACAAGCTGCAGCGGCGGTTCATTGGCGGCGCTGGCGAAAAAAGATCGCATTGTGATCACGGCAACGAAATCGGGCTCGGAGAAAAACGCGACGGTCTTCGCGCGGTATTGGGTAGACGCACTCAAAGATCCAAGTGCGGACACAGACAAGAATGGCACGGTTTCGGCGTTGGAAGCATTTTTATATGCGCAGAAGAAGACCGCAGCGTACTTCGAATCAGAAAAGCTTTTGGCGACCGAGCACGCGATGATCAGCGATAACGGAAGCGCCAATGCAGTGCGCGACCCGAAGCCAGAGAACGGCAACGGAATGCTGGCGGCAGCCTTTCCACTGCTGCGACCGGGCAGCGAGAGCGCGGCGAGCTTGAGTCCGGAAAAACAAAAACTACTAGTAAAGAAAGAAGATCTAGAAGCCAAGATCGACCGTCTGAAATATCAGAAGGCGGCGATGCCGGAAGACGAATACAAGCAACAGTTGACTGCGTTATTGCTGGAACTGGCGCGGACGCAGGCGGAGATCGACCGGTGAGAATCGTTTCCGGGTTGCTTTGGTCCGTCGCGAGTTTGACGTTTGTAACGCAAGCGATGGCCGCGGGCGCAAACGACTGCCACACGCTCAAACACCATGGACAGATGCGCGAAGCAACAGCTTGTTTTGAGCGATTGACTAGGGCTTCGGATTCACTTTCACGGGCCGAGGGCTTTCTCGGACTGGGACAATACGATGCGGCCAATGAAGAATTCCGCGTGGCGTTCAAAGAACAACCGAAATCGGCAGACGTACGGTACGAATGGGGGCGGTTGTATTTGGAGCACTATCAACCGGGTGACGCGGCCAAATTGTTCGAGGAGGCGTTGGAGCTTGATCCAAATTATGCGCGCGCGTACTTAGGACTCGCGCGGGTGGCCGGACTTGGTTACGACAAAAAAGCACCGGACCTGGCGCAAGAAGCGCTGCAACACGACCCGAAGCTATACGAAGCCCATGAGTTGCTGGCATATCTGGCGTTAGAAGATAGCGACGAAAAACAAGCCACGGCAGAGGCGCAGAAGGCACTGGCGATATCCGACGAGGCATTGGATGCACTGTCCGTACTGGCGTCAATCGATTGGTTGAGCGGCAAGACGCAATCAGAGTGGATGGATCGTGTGCTGAAGGTGAATCCGGTATACGGCGAAGCTTACGCGACAGGCGCTCACTTTTTCACTATCAATCGGCGGTATGAGCTGGCCGTCGATTATGAACGCAAGGCGCTGGCACTCGCACCAGATCTGTGGCCGGTGCGCTCCGAATTAGGGTTGAATCTCATGCGGCTGGGGCATTCGGATGAAGCCAAAAAAGAATTAGACCAATGTTTCGAAGCGCATTGGCGCGATGCGCAGACCACGAATGCATTGAAGCTGATCGATACATTGGACCAATATCAAACATTTGAGAGCGGCAGCACCGAACTGATGCTCAATAAAAAAGAAGCCGCACTGCTGCGTCCTTATATCGAGCCGGAACTGCAGAAAGCGGTCGCCACATACGAACGCAAATACAAAATGAAGCTGCCCGAAAAGGTGCGATTGGAGGTCTATCCCAACCACGACGATTTTGTGGTGCGCACATTGGGTCTGCCTGGACAAGGTGGACTGCTGGGCGTGACGTTCGGCTTGGTGGTGGCGATGGATAGCCCGTCGGCGCGCCCGCCGGGTGATTTTAATTGGGCCAGTACGATGTGGCACGAGTTGAGTCACGTCTATATCCTGACGGCTACTCATCATCTGGTACCACGCTGGTTTACGGAAGGTCTTGCCGTGCATGAAGAGGGCGCGGCATCGCCCGAGTGGGGCGACCGCATGACGCCCGAGATCGTAAGCGCACTAAAGAATAAGAAGCTGCTGCCCGTAGCCGATTTGGATCGCGGTTTTGTGCGGCCGGAATATCCGACGCAAGTGCTTGTTTCCTACTACGAAGCGGGGAAGATTTGCGATTACATCGCACAGAAGTGGGGCGATGACGCGATTCTGGGGATGGTTCATTCGTACGCATCAAGAAAGACCACGCTCGAGGCGATTCAAGACAACTTGCATGAATCAGCGGATGCGTTCAATCGTGACTTCCAAGCTTGGCTGGATCAACAGACGACGGAAACGGTTCGTCACTTTGATGAGTGGAAGAAGAATCTCTCGGCTGCGAGCAAGGCAGCCAATAAGAACGAGCAGATTCGATTAGACATTGCTCTGCGTGACGAGTACCCGGCGTATGTGGGTCCTAATAGCCCTTACGAGGAACTCGGCAAACTATATCAGGATATGGGCAATAAAGCGGATGCCATAAAAGAGCTTGAGCGCTACCGGAATTTGGGCGGTACGTCTGTCGCGAGCCTAAAGAATCTAGCGCGTCTAGAGCAGGAAGCGGGCAACGCGAAGGAAGCGGAAGCGACGCTGACGGCGCTGAATGACATTTATCCCGAAGATGAGGAAGTGCATCGGATGCTCGGCAATCTGCTGCTTGCGAACTCCGACGCAAGTCATGCTGTCCGGGAATTTGGCGCCGTGTTGGCTTTGAAACCGGCGGATACGGCAGAGTCGCACTACGATCTCGCGAAGGCGCTGCAGGCTGCTCATCGCAATTCCGAGGCAAAAGATCAGGTTGTACTGGCGCTGGAGGCGGCGCCAGGCTTTAAGCCAGCGCAGCAACTTTTACTCCAACTGAGTCAATAATGTCCATCATCACAACTGCACCCCCAACCGACACGGCGGAAGTGAAGAGCCGGGTTAAACGATTTCAAGAAGCACAAACGGCGATCAAGCAGGAAGTCCGCAAGGTGATCGTCGGCCAAGACGAAGTGATCGAGCACGTTCTAATCTCGCTTTTTGTGGGCGGCCATTGCCTGCTGACAGGACTGCCAGGCACCGCGAAAACGTTGCTGGTTCGCACGTTGTCCCAGACGCTCGGGTTGCGGTTCAACCGCATTCAGTTTACGCCCGATTTGATGCCGTCCGATATTACAGGCACGGACATTATCGAAGAGAACCCGGGGACCGGACACCGTACCTGGACATTCGTGCCGGGACCGATTTTTTCGAACGTGCTGCTTGCCGATGAGATTAACCGCACGCCACCGAAGACGCAATCCGCGTTGCTCGAAGCGATGCAGGAGCTGTCATGCACGGTACGCGGTCATCTGTACCGTATTGAAGCGCCATTTTTTGTGTTGGCGACGCAAAATCCGATTGAGCTCGAAGGGACGTATCCGCTGCCGGAGGCGCAGCTCGACCGTTTTCTGTTTAATACGGTGCTCGACTATTTGACCGGGGACGATGAATTGAAGGTGGTGGATTTAACGACGACGACTCACCGCGCCACCGCGGAAGTGGTCACCAACGGCGCGGAGATTCTGCAGTTCCAGGAACTGGTGAGAATGACGCCGGTGGCGGAGTCGGTAGCGCGCTATGCAGTAGAACTGGTTCGGAGCACACGGCCGAATCAGAATGGCGACGCACCGGATTTCGTCAAGAAGTATGTGAATTTCGGAGCGAGCGTCCGCGCGGCGCAGTTCCTGGTTCTCGGTGGGAAAGCGCGCGCGCTGATGCAGGGGCGCTTTCATGTGTCTTATGAGGACATACGGGCGCTGGCAACTCCCATATTGCGACATCGGGTTCTGCTCAACTTTCACGCTGAGTCGGATCGGTTGAACACGGACGACATCTTGCGCAGGCTGCTCGATTGGAAGGCAGCGCCGCGGGCATAAGCTTCATCGCCCAATAAGACCTACTAATCGCGATCATGCCGGCAGCAATCACAAATCGCTTTCTCGATCCCGCCGTGCTGGGCGAGATCGCAGCGCTCGATCTGATTGCGAAAACGGTTGTCGAAGGATTCATCTCCGGACTGCACCGTTCGCCCGATTTTGGCTTCAGCCAAGAATTCGCGGAGTACCGAGCGTATACTCCGGGCGACGATTTGCGGCACGTCGACTGGAATGTCTATGCGCGAACCGAAAAAGCCTATCTGAAGCGGTATCGCGGCGAGACGAATACCACGTTGATGGTGCTTCTAGATGCCAGCGCGAGCATGGGTTTTACGTCGACCGCCATTTCAAAATTCGACTATGCGAAGTACCTGGCGTCGGCGCTAGTGTATCTGGCGCATCTGCAACGGGACAGCGCGGGATTGATTGTATTTCATGACGATGTCGCGAATTTTGTGCGGCCCTCAGCTCGTCAAGGGCAATTGATGCGGCTGCTGCACGGAATCGACAACGCACAGATCGGAACGCGGACGGATTACCGGCGGCCTTTCTTTGAACTGCAGCAGTTCTTGAGAAGGCGCGGGATTACGGTACTGATTTCGGATTTCTTCGAAGATCCGGAACGGATTGTCGAGACGGTTGAGCCGCTGCGCTTTCGAGGTAATGAGCTGGTTTTATTTCATATTTTGGACCGGCGAGAACTGGAACCGAAGCTGGGCGAGCCAGTCTTATTGCGCGATATGGAGACTGGCGACGCACTGGAAGTATCGCCAGACTATGCGCACAATGAGTACCGGCAGAAGATGAACGCGCACATTGAGAATCTGCGGCAGAAGGCGCAGGGCGCGGGCCTGGATTATTTTCTGCTGCCCACAGACCGTCCGCTCGATGCCGGTTTGCGCGAGTATTTCACGGTACGAAAGGGGAGATTGTAAGTGGGGTTTCTTTCCCCCTGGTTTTTGGCGGGCATTGCGGCAATAGGGCTACCGCTCTATGTTCATCTGTTGCGCCAGTACGAGCGAACGCCGCAGCCGTTCAGTTCGCTGATGTTTTTCGAACGGCGCGTACAAAGCTCGGTGAAGCACCGGCGGCTGCGCTATCTGATGCTGTTGGCTCTGCGGCTGGCGCTGCTGGTGCTGTTGGCGCTGGCGTTTGCGAATCCGTTCGTGAATCGAACGTCGGCCGCGACACATCGGCGTAAGCTGACGGTAATCGCACTTGACCGTTCCTTCAGCATGCGCGAAGGAAGCCGGATGACGCAGGCGAAGGCGGAAGCTCACCGCATCCTGAGCGGACTCGGAGGGAGAGAGCCTGTGCAGGTCGTCGCGCTGGACGCAAATATCGAGAATCTGACCCCGCCGGAGGCCGATCACACGGTAGCGAGCGCGGCCATAGATTCCGTAGAGTCCAATGACCGGGCCAGCTCGTTCGGCGAATTCACCAGGGCTTTGCGCGTATTAGATCAAAGCAGCGGCATGCGATTGGATGCGCACCTGATAAGCGATATGCAGCAGAGTTCGATGCCGCCGAACTTCCGCGATTTGCAATTGGGGCCGCACACCACATTGACCCTGCATTCAGTGGGAAAACGAAACGAACCCAATTGGGCTGTAAACACGGTAACGACTTCGGCGCACGTCTACGATCCGAAAACAACAAGGCTGACGACGACGGTGGCGGGTTGGCAGACGGGCGCCGCAACGCGGAACGTAACGCTGGTTCTGGATGGAAAAACACTGGCGTCCAAACAGGTGAGCGTGCCCGCGAACGGCCGGGCTGAGGTGCAATTCACAGCGTTCGATGTTCCCTATGGGTCGCACCGGGGGGAAGTCCGGTTGGCACCGGCCGACGCGCTGCCGCAGGACGACGTATTTCCCTTCTCCGTAGAACGATCGGACCCGAGCCGGCTTCTGTTTCTCTATTCGGGCAACCGGCCGCAGCAAGTTTTTTACTACAAATCGGCGATGGATTCGGCGCCGGATTCAGGCTTGATTGTGCAGCCGCTATCGCTTGATCAGGCGGGCAATGTCGATTTCAGCAAGTATGCGTACGTAGTCTTGAACGATCCGGGCGAGCTGGACAAGAGTTTGGCGCAATCGCTTTGCAATTACATTTCGCATGGGGGAGCGGCCTTGATCGCAGTAGGGCCTAATACGGTTCGAGCCGGCCGCGTGCCACTTTCGGGGGATCATATCGGCGGCACCCACCAGATTCAGGGAGTGGGATTCGTGGATGCGCAACATCCGGCGGTTGTCGGTACGGGCCGGTTTGAAAATGTTCAATTCTCCGAGGCCGCCTGGCTGACGCCCAAGCCCGACGCGCGGGTGATCGCAAAGCTGGCGAATGGATCACCTCTGTTGGTGGAGGAGCGGATGGGAGAGGGGCGAGAGCTGATCTTTGCCTCGACGCTCGATAATTCGACGAATGACTTGCCGTTGCACACCTCGTTCGTCGCTTTCGTGGTTCAATCAGGACACTATCTGGCCGGATTAGAGGATGTCGCCTCAAGCGTAACGGTGGGCACGCCGGTAACGCTGCGGCATTCGAAGGATCAAAGCACGGCGGCCAATGTGGTCGGGCCGGACGGCAAACGCGCCCTTTCGTTATCAGAGGCAACCAAAGCGCTTACGTTCGATCTTACGCAGAACGGATTCTACGACGTGCAGCGGGCAAACGGCCATCGGGCGCTGATTGCGGCGCATACGGACAGGCGCGAATCGGATCTTACGACTGCGCCTGCGGAGAACCTCGAATTATGGCGCAATACTGGAGTTACGGCGGCGGGTAATCAGAACGCCGCGCAAGAGACCGGCGAGCAGCAGACGCGACCCTGGAGCCTGTGGCGGTACGCGCTGGGGGTGGTGTTGTTAGCTGTGTTAGTGGAATCGATTTTTGCAAGTCGGTATTTAAAGGAAGAAAGGCAGACAGCATGACGGCGCTCGAGCAACTGAATGCGTATTTGCGACGCCTGGAATTACGACTTCGACTTTTTGCCGCATCGAGAGGCGCCGCCTGTGTAGCGGCGCTGGCGCTGCTTCTCACGGTAGCGTTGGTGTGGATCAGCAATCGCTATGAGTTCGCGCAACGAGTGGTTATGCCGTTGCGCATCGTGCTGTTTCTAGCACTGGCTGCGGCGATTTCGTTTGCACTGGCGTTGCCCTTGCTGCGCCTGAACCGGCGCCGCATCACGAGACTTGCCGAAGAACAGGTTCCGGGGTTTCAGCAGCGGTTGCTCACGGTGACAGAGCGGCCCGACCCGACGAATCCATTTACCGAACTGGTTGCCGAAGACGCTTTGCAATTCGCGCGCGAGAATGAACCGGAGAGGCTGAGTCCGGCAAGAAGGCTGATTGGATTAGCTGGATCGGGCGCGGTTGCGGCCGCGGTGCTGATCTGGTTGATTGTGGCAGGACCCGGCTATTGGGGTTATGGCGCTTCCCTGCTCTGGACGGGAAGCGGCAATGCGGCGAAGAAGCCGCTCTACGATATTTCCGTAAAGCCGGGAAACGCGACCATCCGGAGGAAATCGGACCAGCGCATAACGGCGCAACTGCAGGGATTTTCAGCGCACAACGTCAAGCTCTTCGCCAAGTATGGATCGGCCTTGAAGTGGGATGAGACGGTGATGCAACCGAGGCAGGACGAGAGCGGCTATCAATTTTTGTTTGCAGGACTTTCCGAGCCGGTCGAATACTACGTGCAAGCGGATTCGGCGCAATCGAAGCACTTCAAGATCAATGTGAAGGACCTTCCGGCGGTGAAGCGGGTGAAAGTGGCGCTGCATTATCCAGCGGGGCTGCGGCTGCACGACGAAGTACAAGATCCTGGCGGCGATTTGCGAGCCGTCGAAGGAACCGATGCGGATATTTCGATTCTTACGGACCGGCCATTAGAACACGGGCAATTGGTGATGGAAGACGGCAGTAAACTGCCGCTTGCACGCGGCACAGGCGAGTGGCTGACGGCGCGATTGAAGGTGCAAAAGGACGGTTCCTATCACGTTGCCGCATTAGATGATGGCGAAGCGGTGCGTATCAGCAACGACTATTTCATAGAGGCGAAGAAGGACGAGCCGCCAACAGTGAAGATTTCGCGGCCAGGACGCGATGCGCATGT
The DNA here is from genome assembly GCA_035652115.1 of Bryobacteraceae bacterium. GTDB lineage: Bacteria > Acidobacteriota > Terriglobia > Bryobacterales > Bryobacteraceae > Bog-105. The sequence continues at coordinate 12,659 of DASREJ010000141.1, read as the reverse complement.
CAGCCCAATTGAAGAAGTGCCTGTGAAGGTGGAAGCCACGGACGATTTCGGCATCGACGACCTGCAACTGCACTATTCGGTGAATGGCGGTGAGGAGCAGACGGTCGCGCTGCTGAAGCAGAAGAACGTGAAGGAAGCCGACGGAAAGCACACGTTCTACATGGAGGACTTCAAGGTTGTGCCGGGTGATGTGGTGAGTTTTTACGCCACGGCCAAGGACGCCAGCAAGACCGCGCGCAGTGAAATTATGTTCGCCACGGCCGAGCCCTTCGACTATAAGTTCAGCCAAAGCCAGCAAATGGGAGGCGGTGGCGGCGGCGGGATGGGACAGCAGGAGAACAACATCTCCGAGCGGCAGAAACAGATTATCGCGGCGACATTTAATCAGTTGAACGGCGCGGGCGCCGGATTCTTAGACATGCCCGCTTCGAACACCGACCGAGCGCGGTTCCTATCGGAAACTGAAGGCAAGCTCAGCGAACAGGCCAAGACGCTGGCGGACCGCATGGGAAATCGCGAGCTTGGATCGGCCGGCGCCGAGTTCCAGAATTTTTCCAAGCTGATGACACAGGCTTCGAACGACATGAACCAAGCGCTATCGCCATTGAAATCGAGTAAGTGGCACGATGCACTGGGGCCTGAAGAGAAGGCACTGCAGTCGCTGCTGCGGGCGGAATCGCTCTTCCGCAACATACAGGTGGCGTTCGGACAGATGGGTGGCGGCGGGGGCAGTATGGGCGCGCAACGCGACCTAGCGCGCATGTTCGACCTTGAATTGGACACCAGCAAGAATCAGTACGAGACCGGCCAATCCGATTCTTCGGGCGGCGGAGGCGGCGACCAACAGAAAGCGATGGATGAAGCGTTTCAAAAGCTGGAGGCCCTAGCCCGCAGACAACAGGAACTGGCGGCGCAAAACCAGAACCAGCAAGCGTTCGAGCAGCGCTGGCAGCAGGAGCAGTTGCGGCGTGAAGCTGAGGAACTGCGGCAGCAGATGCAACAGATGGCGCAGAATTCGCAGGGCCAGCAGCAGAGCGGACAGGAGCAGAGCGGGCGTCCGAACTCATCGTCTTCGCAATCTTCATCGTCATCGCAATCCTCATCATCGCAATCCGGGCAAATGAGTTCTTCGGGCTCGCCGCAAAATTCGCGGTCGAGCAGCCAGATGGCTAACGGCCGAAATTCGCAAGAACAGCAACAAAGAAACCGGCAGAATGCGGAAGCGATGCAGCGGGCGAGCAGCGCCTTGCAACGTGCGGAAGAGGAGATGCGCAAGGCAGTAAGCGACCACGACGCGACGGCAGAACAACGCGCCGCGGCCCAGTTGCAGGAAGCGGAAGAAATGCTGCGGAACATGCTGCATCAGCAGGCCGGCAGCTCCGTTTCCGATTTAGCCAAACGAGCGCAGGATATTGCGAACGCACAGCGCGAAATAGCTGAGCGCATGAAGCAGATGTACGGCACCGGCTCACAGGGTTACAGGAATCGAAACGGTTATGAGCAGCAGGCTAACGCCGGCGGCGCCGAAGATATGCCGGAGATGAACGATCCTACCAGCATGCGTTACGGCTACGGCTTCAGGCGGAGGAACTGGCAAGCGCAGGAACCCGGACGCGCGCCATCCGAGCAAGAAAAGGCGATGGCGGCAGAGAAGGACAAGATTGCAAACGAGTTGCAGCAGTTGGAAAAACAGATGCAGCAGCAAGCCGAATCCTTGGCAGGGACGCAGCCCGATGCCTCTTCAAAGATGCGGCAGGCGCTCTCCGACGCCGAACAGAAAGAGCTGGCGTTGCGTATGCAGAAGGGCGCGGAATGGATGCGGCAAGGCTATGGCGACCGTAACGTGGGGATGGAAGACAATGTGACGGCCAGCCTCGACCAACTGAGCCGGCAGCTACAAAATCTGCAGGATTCACTGAAATCCGGGAATCAACCGGGCAAAGAAGGCCAGAATGACAGGGCAGCCGAGGCGCTATCGCAGTTGCGCGGGTTGCGGGAACAATTACAACGACAGTCCGAGCAACTGCAACGCGGCGATTCAGGACAACAGGGTGGACAACAGTCTCAGCAAGGCGGACAAGAGGGACAACAAGGCGGCCAGCAGGCGCAGCAGGGTGGTCAGCGGGGAGCAAATGGAATTTGGAGTCCCAGAGGCGGCCCCGGAGACCAACTGGACCGACAAGGAGTTCAGCAGGCGATTGGACAACTCAACTGGCTACGAACGCAGGTTGACCCGCGCGACCGAGCATTAGGCGGATACATCGATGGCGCACTTTGGAATTTGCACCACCTTACTGGCGCGCAGGCGGGATTGCTGGATGCACGGATCAGCCACGACGCGGCGACGAGCCTGGAGCGGCTGGAGATGGAACTAAACAAACGCGTGGCGCAGGCGCAAGTGCAGGGAGCACGAACGGGAGCGCCCGAAACCGCACCAGAAAAATATCGCGAAGCCGTATCCGAGTATTTCAAGAAGTTGAGCCAGCCGTAACCGCCGGTCAGCCAACGATGGCGCTCTCGATTAAAGACATAGCGCGGCTCGCTGGAGTCTCGCACTCCACAGTCTCGCGCGCGCTGCGGAACAGCCCGCTAATTCCCCCGCAAACAACCCAGCGAATTCAGCAAATAGCGCGCGACAAAGGCTATTCGGCGAGCGCGGTAGCGCGCAGCTTAGTCACGCGAAAGACACAAACGATCGGCGTGGTGGTGACGTCTATCGCCGACCCTTTTAACGGCGAGGTTGTGGAAGGTTTGGAAGAGACGGCAAACCAGAACGGCTACTCTGTCATTCTTGCCACATCGCAAGCCGATCCGGAGCGCGAAATGTCGGTGGTACGCTCCTTCCAGGAACGGCGCGTGGACGGCATTCTGGTGGCTTCGTCAAGAGTGGGTTCACTTTATATGCCATTGCTCGGGAAGATGAAAATTCCAATTGTGCTGCTGAATAATCAGTACCCGGGTACCTTCGTTCACACGATAACGTTTGACAATGTGGACGGCGCGTTTCAAGCAACGCGGCACCTGATTCAACTCGGGCACACACGGATTGCTTACGTGGGCGACCGCTTCGGGTTAGAGTCCGACACCGAACGGTTGAAAGGCTATCGAAAAGCCTTAGCGGAAGTCGGACTGCCATTTTCAGAAGAGCTGGTAGTACGGGGCGACGGCAAGTCCACTGGAGCACGAGAGGCCGCAGCGAAACTGATTAGCGCAAAGATTTCACCGAAGCGACGCCCGACGGCGGTTTTCTGCTACAACGATATGTCCGCTCTGGGGGTGATGGAGCAAGCGGAAGCAGCAGGGCTTTCGATTCCGCAGAATTTGTCGATCGTCGGCTTTGATGACTTGTTTTTCGCCGGCCAATTGAGGCCGCCGCTTACGTCCGTCCGTCAACCAAAGAAAGAGATAGGGCGGCGAGCGATGGAGCACTTGCTCGCGTTGTTACGCGGAGAGCAATCGGGTGGTACGACGCTAATTAAAGGTGAGCTTGTGGTGCGCGGATCCACCGCTGAACCGGCGAGATCCCGAATTGTGAAGTAGTCCGCGTTAGCGACGAAGACGATCGGGAGCCGCTTTGATCGAAAGCATGATTACGGTTGTCCCCTTCTGAGGAACGAACACGCGAGTCATTACCAAGCAATCCGCTGAGGGAAGAATTCGGCCACCAGATCTTCGTAGTAAGGCATGATCTCCTTCATATTGGGACGCGCACGCCCCTTTGAATAGAGATCGTAGGGATTGAACTTGCGCACCCATTCGAACATCTCCTCATCGTGCGCCGTCATCAGGTACGGGTAGGCGCCCTGCCGATGGGCCGCATAGAAAGAGTGATAGCGCAAGATGTACTGCGCGGGCTCGGGCAGATAGTTGCGTGTGACTGCGTAGATGTATTCGTCGTGGCCCCAGGACAGGTGAACTTTAGCCAATCCCCCATTTGGTTCATAGATGCCGTACTTGGTCTGGTATTCGGGAACGTTGCTGTCCGGATTCGCGGCGAAAAATTCGGGGAAAACAATCTGGTCCGAGTACGCACAGCCAACCGGAAACGTATCGCCAACGACAGCCCATTGCGGCTCGCCGTAGAGGCAGAGAACCTTTCCTAGATCGTGAACCAGGCCGGTCAGCACAAACCAGCGGGGATGCCCGTCTTTGCGGATTGCCTCGGCGGTTTGGAGGAGATGCTCGATCTGCGTGAGGTCGGTATCCGGGTCGCTATCGTCGACCAGCGTGTTGAGATATTCGGCCATTTCCCAGATACTTTTTTTCGGACGAGCGAGCTTGCAGTATTCAGCCTTCTTGCTCAAAACGAAATCGAGTGTTTGATAGGCATGGTTCTGACGGTAGAACTCCGTTACCGCCGGATTAGCATCCGCTTTATAGTTGCGAAATTCTTCTTCCGACTTTCCTTGTTTGTAACGGGTGGCGACAAAATCGTCCCACTCGTCGAGTTCTTTGAGAGGTTGGTTTTCCAGTGCGGCGTGCATTGCGTTTTCGAGAGATACCAACCTATTATGCACACGTGTGTCTTCAAGCAATATGTCTGGTTGCGAATAAATTTGGCTGTCTGTTCTTACAATGACGAGATGGCGGAAAGACGGAAGCTGACTAACGAGGAAGTACGAACAGCGCTCGACACATTGCCGAACTGGAGATTGCAGCAATCAAAATTGCACCGGGATTATGCTTTCGGGGATTTTGCCCACGCCATTGGGTTTATGGCGACAGCGGCTGTGCTGATCGAGAAAATGAATCATCATCCGGAATGGTCGAATGTCTATAATCGAGTGGCCGTGGACCTTACGACGCATGATGCCGGCGGCATTACGGCGAAGGACGTGGAACTGGCCCGGCTGCTCGAAGACGTTGCAAAACCTCTCGCGGTAGCCAAATGAAGCTGGTCCTACTCTCTCTGTTGGGCGTGGCAATTGCCTATGGCCACCAAGCGACGCCGGCGGATACATATGCACCGGTTGACGCGATTATCGACGAGGCCGTTCATACGGGCCTGATTCCGGGCGGCGTTTTGGTTATAGGCCACAACGGGCAGGTGATTTACCGAAAAGCATACGGATCACGAGCGCTGCTTCCTCATCGCGAGCCAATGACGATGGATACGATCTTCGACGCCGCATCGCTGACGAAAGTGGTGGCGACGACGCCGAGCATCATGAAGCTCTTTGAAGCCGGGAAGATCCGGCTGGACGATCCTGTGACAAAATACCTGCCTGAATTTCAGGGCGGCAAGAGCGACATCACTATCCGCCTGTTGATGACGCATTTTTCGGGTATGCCGCCGGACCTTGAATTGGAACCGCGTTGGAGCGGCTACGAGACAGGCATTCAGAGAGCGCTAACGACAAAACCAATTGCGCCGCCAGGGGTGCGCTTCATTTATAGCGACATCAACTTCATCCTGATGGGCGAGATTGTCAGGCGTCTATCCGGCGAGTCGCTGGCCGACTTTGCGCGGCAGCAGATCTTTGTCCCGCTGGGAATGACTGAGACCGGATTTCTGCCGAGCCCCGCGTTACAAGAGCGGATAGCGCCGACAGAAATCGATGAAGATACGGGTCAGCCGTTTCGCGGAGTAGTTCACGATCCTACGTCGCGATATATGGGCGGCGTAGCGGGACATGCCGGTGTCTTTACGACCGCGGACGATTTGGCGAAATATGCAGAGATGCTGCTGGGAATGGGCGTAGCGAATGGAACACGCATTTTTCAGCCGTTGACAGTGCGGAAGTTCACCGAGCCGGCCAGCCCAGCGGACCAGCCGATTTTACGCGCGTTGGGATGGGACATGGATTCGCCGTTTTCGAGCAATCGCGGCGAGCTATACCCGATTGGATCTTTCGGACACACCGGCTTTACCGGCACTTCGATGTGGATGGACCAGACAACGAATTCATTCGTCATTTTGTTGACCAATGTGGTTCATCCGAAGCGCGGGAAATCCTTGAGCTCGCTTCGCTCGAGAGTAGCAACCGCTGTTGCGGCATTGTTTGGGATCGATGTCCCCGGAAGTGTTTCACTAACCGGCTACAACGAAACGATTACCGGTGCGGGAGTGCATCGCGACATCAATCGCAATGTGCGAACCCTGACAGGATTAGACGTCCTGGAGCAAGACGGCTTTAAAGAATTGAAGGGGAAGCGCGTCGGCCTGATTACGAACCAAACCGGCGTCGATCGCAACGGAAAGCGGAATGTGGACGCGATGCTGGAGGCAGGCGTTCAGGTGGTGACACTGTTTTCGCCTGAACACGGCATCAATGGAGTTTCGGATTCCAGCGTGAGCAACGGGCGGGATGCAAAAAGCGGTCTGCCGATCATCAGCCTTTACCAGCCGAACCAACGACGCCTGACCGCCGAACAAATGAGCGGGTTGGACGCGATCGTGTACGACATACAGGACGTAGGAGCGCGCTTTTATACGTATTCCTGCACGATGCTCTATGCGCTGGAAGAAGCAGGCAAGGCAAAAAAGCCGTTCTTCTTACTCGACCGCCCCGATCCAATCACGGGAACGCACGTTGAAGGGCCGATTATGCAGCACGATTTAGAGTCATTCGTGGGCTGCTACGATATGCCGCTGCGACACGGCATGACATTCGGAGAGTTAGCCACCATGGCCAACGCGGAGCAACACTGGGGCGCGGACCTGCACGTGATCAAAATGAACAACTGGCAACGCGGCGACTGGTTTGACGCGAGTTCGTTGACGTGGGTGAATCCGTCGCCGAACATGCGAAGCCTCAACGCGGCGCTGCTCTACCCCGGCATCGGCATGCTGGAAGCAAACAAGAGTTATTCGGTGGGACGCGGCACCGATGCGCCATTCGAGCAGATTGGGGCAGAGGGCATCGACGGCGCGGCCCTGGCACAATATCTGAACGCCCGGTTCATACCAGGAGTTCGCGTTTATGCGACAGAGTTTACTCCCTCAGGGTCGAATTTGGCAGGGAAGACAGTAGGCGGGGTTCGCTTCGTGATTACGGACCGACAAAGCTTCGACAGCGTGCGACTAGGGGTGGAGGTAGCGGCAGCGCTACAGAAGCTTTATCCAGGGAAGATAGACTTTGAGACCTGTAAATCGCTGATCGGCAATCGCGAGGTCATCAAAGATCTTGAATCCGGCACCGACCCGAGTGTTATCTGGGGGTTGGCGCAGCGCCAAGCAACTGAATTTCTTCAGCGCCGGAGCCGGTTTCTGCTTTACTGACAAGTCTTAGGCGTCGCCGTTCGTGGTGTGCTTGGCCGACTTGCTTCCCGGCGGACGACCACGGCGCTTGGGTTCCGTGGCCAGCACGGTTTCGTCGCCGTGCCCCTCTTCAGCGGCAGCGACAGCAGCAGCATCCTTCAGCCAGGATGGTGGGCGGCCCCGCCGACGTCCGCGTCCGCGCGCTAATCGCTCTAGCGTTAGAATTGCTTCTTCTATCTGCTCACGTTCGAGACGCAACTCGGCGAGCATTTTGTCTACGTCCAAAATTGGATCCTCCTCGCACCTCTACTCGCAAACGGGTGCTTTTGTGAGCAGTCGTCTTCGGAAGTTACATAACTGTGACGCTCACGATTCAGACGAAGTTTAAAAAGAATCCACCACTAAATTCAATAAGCCCAGGAATACGGTGCGGCAAAAAAGTTCTAGTAGTACCAGTTAATTTTGCTGGCCATTTCACAGAAAATCGTGCGAATTTGAGGTGGGTCTAAAGGTTTCGTTTTTTCCAGTGCAGATAGAAAGGGATGCTTAGAGCCATAAGTGCAAGACCCATCAGAGATTCACGCGGACGGGTCTGAAGCGTGCTGATGAGCAGTAATGCCGCTACACAGATAAAAAGTACTGGCACGACAGGATATCCAATCGTGCGATAAGGGCGCGGCAGATCGGGCAATTTTCGGCGCAGAACAAATACCGAAACCGTGGTTAATAGATATAAAATCCAACTCCCAAAAATTACGAAATTATACAAATCATCAAACCAACCGCTTAAAACTACGACACAGGACCAGACACAAAGCATGACCATGGCATGGCCCGGAGTATGAAAACGCGGATGGACAACAGAGGCGGTTCGGAAAAAAAGGCCGTCGCGGGCCATCGCATAGGGCACACGCGAGCCTGAAAGAATGGAACCGTTGAGCGCCGCCAAAATGGAGATCATGACGGCGATGGCCACGGCACTTGCGGCAGGACCGCCATACAACGACCGCATCATGTCGGCAGCGACGCGATGACTGACACCTACTTGTTCCGGATTAAGAACATAAAAATAAGAGATGTTGATAAGGAGGTACGTAGCTATGACGGCAGCCGTGCCAAAGATGAGTGCCCTGGGAAGGTTGCGCTGCGGGTTGCGAATTTCGGAGGACACCATGCTGACGTTGTTCCAACCGTCATAGGCCCATAAAGCGCTGACCATAGCGGCGAAAAATCCAGCGATTCCGCCGACAGTGGGAATTCCAGCGCGAAAATGATTGAAGTCACCTTTTCCGGAAAAAAGTCCGACCACGATGACACCCGCGATTAAGAGCATTTTCACGATGGTGACGGCGACCTGGAGATTGCCGCCGGAGCGCACGCCGACGTAGTTCACGGCGGCGAGAATCGCGATGAGGCCGATGGCGACCAATTGGCCGTAGTGAATTTCGAGCAGACTTCCTCCGGGACCGATGTGCAACGGAATGGTCACAAGGGTGGAGCCGAGAACGGGATAAAAGACGGTGAGATAGGTGTAAAAGCCCGCTGCAAGAGTCGCGATAGAACCGCTCTTAGCTACCCAGAACTGGGTCCACCCGTACAGGTAGCCCCAGAACGGGCCGTAGGCGGCACTCAAATAGACATACTCGCCGCCAGCTTCAGGCATTGCGGCAGCTAGTTCGGCATAGGTCAAAGCACCGAAAAGACTGAGCAAGCCAGCGATGATCCAGACGACGAACAATTTCTCAACCGAGCCGAGATAACGGATCATCGTGGAGGGCACGAGGAAGACGCCGCTGCCGATGACTGTGCCGATGACGATTGAAACGGCGCTCCAAAGACCGAGGACGCGTTGGAGAGCCGGACGCGTCTGGACTGGCGCGGCCGGGGTGTTACGCTGCAATCGGCACCGGCTTACGTTCACGGATTAGAAAACTTGCGCCGTATCCGACGATGAAGGTAGTCAGAGAGCCGATCATGACGTACCACGTGTATGCGACGTGCGATTGAAGGAGCAGCGTCGCGGCCCAACCCGCGCTCATTCCAACGATGGCGGCCCATTCACCCGGCCGGCGCGTCAACACTCCAAGTAAAAAGACACCTAAGAGAGCGCCATAAAGAATGGACGCTATAGTCAAGCCGGCTTCGAGCACGCGGCCCCAATGACGTGCAGTAAAACCGATCACAAAGAGAACGATTCCCCAAAAGACGGTGGTCCAGCGCGCGAGCCGCAGATAGAACTGCTCCGTGTGGCGGGGACGAATGGGCTTGAAGAAATCCATCACGGTTGTCGACGCTAACGCGTTGAGGGCAGCGCTTAGATTGGACATTGCGGCGGCGAGGATGGCGGCAACTACCAAGCCGGCAAGACCTACCGGCAGATGACGCCAGATGAACTCAGGATAGATGCGATCGAGATCCGCGGGAACGGGGCGGCCGGCGTCGCGATAGAGCACATAAAGCAGCACCCCTACGATGAGAAACAGAGCAAATTGGAAGAACACTACCACCCAACTAGAGAGCAGCGCCAGCCTGCTTTCTCGCTGATTCTTGGCGGAGAGCAGACGCTGCACCAGGAGCTGTTCCGTGCCGTGGCTGGCGGTGGTAAGGAAGCAACCGCCCAGCAGGCCAGCCCAGAATGTGTAGGTCTTGCGGAAGAAGGCGGGCGACAGCGAAAACTGAAAGTCGAACATCTGGAATTTGTGCGCAGGGGCAGCGAGAGCCAAAACGTGGGGCCATCCGCCGGGAATCAGGTGGAGCATCAGGAAAAAGCTCAGTAGTGCGCCGCCGACATAGAGGATCATTTGAACGACGTCGGTCCAAATGACCGCGGTCATGCCGCCCTCAAAGGTATAGAAGAGCGTCAGGCAGACGATGACCGCAATGGACGCTAGTTCGCCAGTACCTAGAACGATGGACACCACGATAGAAACGGCGAATACGCGGACACCTTCGGCCAGAGCCCGGAGCACGAGGAATGTGCCAGCGGTGAATTTGCGCACGTGAGGCCCGAACCGGCGCTGCATCAGCTCATAGGCAGTGAACAGCTCCCCGCGAAAATACTGAGGCAGGAAAAGAACACAAATTACAATGCGGCCCAAAAGATAACCCAGGATGAGCTGAAGGAAGGTGAAATTGCCGGCGAAAGAAATGGCAGGCGTGCCGATTACCGTCAGGGTGCTAGTTTCGGCCGACACGATGGAAAAGGCAATAGCCCACCAGGGTGCGCCGCGACCGCCCAAAAAGTAGTCTTTGAGAGATTTTTGGCTCTTTTTAAATTGCGCCCCGAACCACGTGATGAAGATCAAGTAGGCGGCTATAACGCCCAGGTCCACAGGACGCATGCGAAGAGGGATGATAGCATGCGTAAACATCAGGCACGATTCGATATTGCCGGAGGGAACAAGTTTGCAAAGCGCAGCATCTAAAGCGATAGGGAGGGTTGCGGTTGGTGAACCTATCCGCTATACTCCGGCTTTGCGCATTTTTCGTAACGAAACGCAAAACGCTTCGTTGCGGTGGCCTTCGGCGGCATACATGAGCCGAAGAAATCCGCTTCCAAATTTAGATACGTAAAATTCCCTTGAGGGAGGTTGTCGTGAAGTTTACTTTTTTGCCAGCCAGCTTGGCAGTCGAGCGACGCTTAGTCAGCATGCGCCGGAAAACGCGCGTTCGTTGTGCTGGTATTGCCGTACGGTTTCGCAGAGGCATGGCCGCTACGGCGCTGAGCGTTCTGGCTCTGCTTCCGGGAGCCGTCTCGGCGCATGTCACTTTGGCGGAAGGCGCGAGTGCTCCGCAGGCTGCCGCGCAACAACCAGCGGCAACCGGACAGAGTACAAAGAATTGGAAGGACCGCGCCGAATACGATCTCTTCGTGAAGATGTCGCAGACTGCGGACCCCAAGCAGCGGCTGGAGCTTCTGAACACCTGGACCGATAAATATCCGCAAACCGATTACAGCCAGGAACGTCTGCAAGCCTACATGGTGACGCTGAACCAATTGGCGCCGAACGATCCAAGCGCCCGGCAGCAGCTACTGCAAAAGGCGCAGGACATGCTTAAGATCGATCCCAAGAACTTCACGGCCAATTACTACATTACGAACTGGGGTCCGGCAGTTGGTGGTTCAAGCCCAAGTCCCGACGTACTGAGCCAAGTGGAAACCGCTGCGCACGGCATGCTGGATACTGTCGACACACAATTTGCTCCGGACAAGAAGCCCGAGAAGACCAGCGCCGATCAATGGGCCCAAGCGAAGGTTGCGGCGACAGCCTTGGCACATAACACTCTGGCGTGGGTGGCGACGGCTAAGAAAGATAACGCGACGGCCGAAAACGAATACAAGGCCAGCCTGCAGGCAAACCCGAACCAGGCGAATGTTTCCGCCGCTTACGGCAAGCTGCTGATGGATGAGAAGAAGTATCCGGAAGGACTCTTCGAATATGCGCGCGCGGCAAACTATGATGGTCAAGGCGCTTTGCCCGCTGCAACCCGATCTCAACTGCAAGCTTACTTCACTAAAGTGTATGGTCAATTTCATGGCAGCCCCGATGGCGCTGACCAAGTGATCGCACAGGCTAAGACCAATGCACTGCCGCCGGACGGCTTCAAGATTGAAGGCCAAGGCGACATAGAGAAGCAAAAGGCTGATGCACTAAATGCGCGAATGGCGTCCGATCCCGCTTTCAAACTGTGGTACACGATTGAAACAAACCTGAAGGGCGATCAAGGCGATCAATTCTTCGCCAGCACTGTAAAAGACGCGGAAATTCCCGGCGGCGCCGAAGGGGTCAAAGATTTTACGGGCACGGTAATTTCCATCGATCCCCCGGATAAGCCGACTAAGGTTACGTTGGGCGTCGACGACCCGCAAACAGCAGACACCACGCTCCTGTTTTCGCAGCCGCTTCCGGTCTCGGCTCTGGACAAGATCAAAGTTGGCCAGAAACTGGATTTCTCGGGCGTCGCCGACAGCTACACCAAAGATCCATATATGCTGACGTTCAAGGACCCGACTATTCCAGGCGTGCTGCTAAGCACGCCGGCGAAGAAGCCGGCGCCGCGGCGGCGACCCGGACATAAATAAACAGCAAAAGCCCCGAGCTTTGGTGCTCGGGGCTTTTTGTTTTTGGAAACGGACATTGATTTCGAGCGGTTACATTTTGTAGCGGCCGAGATCCTCGTCGTTCAAATTCTCCAACCATTTCCGCAATTCCTCGTTGTTCACTTTTTCAGATACATTCGCGGAATTGCGAGAGCTCTGCAAGACTTTTTCTTCGACGTAGATGGGACAGTCGTGGCGAAGCGCCAACGCGAGAGCGTCGCTGGGTCGCGAGTCTACGCTGATCAATTTGCCATCGCGCTCCAGCCAAATTAGTGCGTAGAAGGTATCTTCCTTTAATTCGCTCACAACCACTTTCTTGATGGCGCAATCGAGGCCCATGAGCAGAACCTTGATGAG
>DASREJ010000140.1:0-2730 GCA_035652115.1 Bryobacteraceae bacterium | reverse complement strand
ATTGCCAGCACATTGGTTGCATCACCCACATTCACGGCGATTGGGACACCGTGTGCCTGCGATAAAGTAACTTTGCCCCGCCGGAATTCGGAAGCGTCCTCTACATCGTCATGAACCAGGAAGGCATTGTGAAAGAGTTCGAGCGCGGTGGCAGAGAGCAGCGCTTGCTCGGTGCGGCCTCCGGCTGCGCGGCATGCGGCAAAACAAATCGCCGGTCTAAGCCCCTTACCCTCCCTGAAGGGATAATCGGCGAGCATATCGTAAAGCGGGCCGTACCCCGTGCGTCGCCGCTCGGCAAACAGCTTCTCCAACTCGTGCAAGACTTCGTTGCGAGCTTCCGAGAGGATGCGATGAACGAGTTCGACGTCGTAGCTCATGCCTGAGAAACGCGAAGGTTCTTCGTCTTGCGGCGCAAACCGCATCGGGAACCGTGCAGCGTATTATGCCGGAGGCTTTTGCCCGGCGGCCACTCCAAAGCCAGGCAGGATTTCAAACCAGGCTGTATTCACAAATCCGGCACTCCGGAACAGCGCGCCGAATTCGTCGGGCGTGTGAAATCCAATCCACCCTGGGTCGGCCAATTTCGCAACCGGTGCACTGATCGCGTTGTACCAGGCGGGGCCGGGGTCGATAACGCAGTACAGGCCGCCCGGACGGAGACACCGGAAGATAGCAGTGGTGGCTGCGGGAGGTTCCGGATAGTGATGGTGAGCCAGACAACTGTATACAAGATCGAACTGGTTTGTGAAAACAGCGGGAAGATCTCCGACATCGGATTGGAAGAAGGCGCAGTTTCGCAAGCCAAATGCCCGGGCCGCGCGATGGGCTGTGTTCACCATTCCTGCGGCAAGGTCGATGCCCACGACTTCCCCTTTGGGCACCAAGCGCGCAACGTGCTGCAATTCGCGGCCTGGCCCGCATCCGGCATCCAGCACGCGATCGGCAGGCCGAAGATAACGCTTGATGATCGCGAGTCCTTCTTCAAACAGAGGCTCCGAGAAAGGGCGGACGAACTCGGCGTAGACTTCCGACATCTTGTCGAACTCTTCAACCAGATGATCGTGTTCGGTTCCACGGTCAAGCAAAACAGGCGCCGGGTTCTCGATCGAAAATTTCGGCCCTAAACCGTTGCGGTTTAGCTTTTCCGGTTCCGTCCCGATCACCCGCGGAATGTATAAACCGGTTCGCTTAAGGGCTTGCGCCGGACGGAAGACCGTTTCGGAATAGAACCACATGGCTCCCACCAAGGCAGCGGCGGGATTGACGGATGCCGCCATTTTATGAGGACGCCTCTTCAGCGACGGCCGAACGCCTGCGCAGAACAATGGGAACTCTTGTGCCAGTGAGTTCGGGGATTGTTAGATAACCCTCATAACGAACATCTGGCGTAAATGAGTTGTCGATTTGTACCTTTACACGCACCAGAACCTGTTCGCCAGGCCGAAGTATGACGGATTCGGGATCGAAAGAAAACACCGGACGAACTTCATTGTGAGATTTATCGAAAAAGGCGGAAGGGACAACGCGTGTAGCAATGTTATCGCTCAAGTGATTTTCAATGAGGAATACGCCCAGAGCCTCTTTACCTGCTTCCGCCTCGAGCACCATCACTGGTGTTTGCTGAGCTTTGTGTGCTGACGGATTCGCCGCTGCCTGTGGTTGCGATGTTTGCGGCCGTACGGACGGGCTATCGCCAAACGTCGTGACCAGGTCTTTCACATAATTCGCCATTAACTGGCCCAGGCCACTGTAGTACCGGACGTTAAGATCGACGGCCCGCTTCACGAGTTCATCGACGGAGAGTTTACCTGACATTATTCTTGCCGCCGCTGTGATGTGCAGGGTCTAGGGCAATAAAAATGGTCGTACCAGTGATGGATGTAATCCGGACAATCGTCGATGGAAATTTCATGGCAAGCGCAATTCGCCCCACGCTTTAGAGTCTTCACAGTCCAGCGGATGTAGTGCTCTTTGCAGCCGCGAACCCAGACAATAGCTGATTGTTCACCGTCGCATTCGCCTGCAGCGGTCAACGTCGCCGTTATACAGCCGGATTCAAGCGGCCCTAAAGTCAACGTGGACGGCTGAAACGTGACGGATTTCTTCCCGCCGTCATCGAAGGCGATGGTTCGTTTATCCACGCCGCAATTCGTTACGCAGATGCGCAGCGTAGCGGAAGACCCCGGACAGACGTGGCTCACAACCTGGCCGGCGGAGCGCGGCATCCAGCATGGCGGAGGAATTTTGCATCCGCAACTTTGCATGGAAGGCATTTGCATTTTCATCGAAGAAAGATTCAAAGAGGGCAAAGCCGACCACAAACTGCTGGATGACGCCGCGTTGGAGAAGGAGTTGAGCAAGTCGACTCCCAATTGAGTGCTCTGTTCGATTAGGCTGGCAAGGCTGGTGACGGTCTGCTGCAGAAGATCGCCAGCGTTCTGCAGAGCGTCGCTTGCGCTCACGCTGCTCATTGTAATTTCTCCTCCCGTGTTTCGGTAGTGGCGCGGTTATCTTGTTGGATGCGTGCTGACACATGGACCTGGCAAGCCAAATTAAATAGAACCCAGGTGCCGGTGTAAGCACGGTTAGGTTTCATGTTGTCCGGGAACCGGAGCCGCACGGTGAGTTCGCGAACTTCACCGGGCCCTATGGCGCCCTCGCCTTTTTCGATCTGCGCCCGTACGTATCCGGCATGTTCGTCGGCGAGATGATCCATTAAACGATTGACTT
>DASREJ010000139.1:0-28430 GCA_035652115.1 Bryobacteraceae bacterium | reverse complement strand
TACATAAGGCGCAATGTTGTTTTCGATCGTGCGAAACTCGTCTTTCGTCAGCGGAAGTCTGTGGAATCTTTCCAGAGCGGCCTTCGGCAGGTTGTCTGGAGTGGGCGCATCGCTTCCATAAAGAACTCGCTGTATCCCGATCTGCCGAATGCGCTGGGCGATCAGGCTGGCTTTGTCTTCCCACATGCCAGGAATCGCTATCCCGCAGGCGTCAAAGTACACATTCTTCATTCGTGGATCTTTTCGGCGGATGGCTTGTACAAACACGGATAGCGCGCTATCGATTGCCGGATCATCGTAGCCTCCGCCGCCAGCAAGATGTGCAATCTGTACGGTCACATCGGGAGCCTCAGGCAGAATTTGTTCCAAAAAGACGCTGGCTTCCTTTGCCCCATACGGCCGATGATGATCTATGTTGGCATGCATGTGTACTACGATTGCCATGCCACGAGCATTGGCGGCGCGGAAAACTCGGCGCACCTTCGCTACGTGATCAGGATTATCGACGTCAACATCAGAGTTGCCAAAGTGCAGCTTTAACCCTGTGCGCAGGTTTGGATCTTTTGCGCACCGTGCAATCTCTTTGAGTGCATAAGGCCTGAGGGGATCCACGCTGCAAAACCCAAGCAATCGATCGGGATATTTGGCCACCTGCGCACTGGTCCAATCGTTTTCGGCCATTACGTGTGCGTATTCATTCGCAACTGGCGGCTTATTGGGGTTCGAGAAGCTATATGCGACTGAGAGCACCACTGCTCGCTGGATGCCGGCGGCATCGAGTTGCGCAATTAGAAACCTGGCATCGATGCCCTTCGGACCTGGAGAGGACCTTGCGCCTGCTTCGGGGACTGTATAGGTGCTGGTGATAATCAATGATCTCGGCGAAAGAGCATAAAGGAGCGAGCAGGCCACAGGTCGTGACGATCGCGAACCATTGTTTGACCAGGGGCGCTTTGGGCGAAGACGGTAACACAGCTTAGGCTATCGAATCCATGGCCGGAGACCAGGTAAAGAGGGGTCTGGATTCGACGCGAATGAGAAGATCTCTGGACAGCTTGCAAGCACCGCTTCGAATTGGGTTCCGCCGATTCGGCGCCATTCTTTACGATGTGAAGTAATTTCCAACAAACTTGGAGAAATCAGTTTTAGCCGTGCTATTTTGCGAGCAACCCACGATTGTGCTCGTAGCTGATCACACGTGTTACCTTCCACGCATTATCCTTGTTCTGCCATAACATGATGAACCTGGCGTCCCCCACGTTCGCGGGGTCGCCCGGGTGATGGAAGCGATGTATCCCGATCTCAACCGCTCCATATCCGTTCAGCGGATACACTTCCAGTGTTTGCGGCAGTAGTTCCCGCTGCACCTTTCCGCAGATGTTCTGCTTGATGGCGGCCAGAAACGGTGCTTTGCCCACCGACAGTCCTGTCTGATCGTGGTAGAACTCCAGATCGTCGGAAACCATAGCCCCCAGCGTTGTCAAGTCGCAGTGGTTATACGCATCGAAGAGTTTGGCATCCAGCGACTTTATGATCAGAAAAAGAGCGTCGGGCTGGGTGTCAGATTGTGCCTTTGCACGTGCGCCACAAAGAGCCAAGACCACCAACAGAAAAATGTGTAGATATCTCTTCACCAGACAAACTCCCTCGCCAGATTGCATGAAAACGACTACAAATAGGTTTGGTCGCGAATATGCGCATCGCCGTAAACCGCCTGCCGCCTTCGCAGCGGATTTGATTTATCCCCTATTCCTAGGCTATCTAGGATAGTAGCAGCACTTTCCTAGTTTGGCAAGAGGAGATGCGTCCATCAAGAGTTCGCTAACGGACTTGGCGATCTCAAGCTGTCCGATTTCGTAACGATTCTTCCTGCAAGTGGACATCTAGTGGACAGTTCCCGCTTTCAGCAGGCCGCTAAACATCAGGCAATGCAGCGAATTGAAAGTGAAGAAGGCCGGAAGAATAGCTGCCCATAGGAATGCGCCCATGCGAACGGTTTAGCAGGATTTGCGGTTCGGGATTCGCATGGCCCGCCTGTTGGAGGATTCTCAAATGTTCCGGTCCATTGCTCGCTTCACGGTTCCTGTTGGCGTGGTATCTGTCTGCGTCTTGGCGTCTCTAGCCAATGCTCAGATCTCGCCCGATTTTCCCAAGCCGCCCACGGGGCCGAATCCGCTGACCAAGACGATATCCATCTTTCGCAGCAACATGCAGGACAAGATTATGAAATCGGCGGACACAATGCCAGAGTCCAAGTTCAGCTACCGGCCGACGAAGGACGTTCGCTCGTTCGCCGAGATCGTGATTCATGTGGCGGACATATCCTACTATTTGTGTTCAAACGCCAAGGGTGAAGCACCTCCCGCGCCGGCTACGGGCAAGAGTTCGAAGACCGAGATCATGGCGTACCTCAAAAGCTCGTTCGACTACTGCGAAGGCGCGTACGCCGGGTTCACCGATGCGCACCTCAATGAGCCGGCGGACTTCTGGGGTCACAAAACGAACAAGATGTTCATCTTGACACAGCTCCCCAGTCACGACGCCCTGCATTACGGCAATCTCGTCACGTATCTGCGCCTCAATGGCCTTGAGTCGTCCGGCGGCTGGTTTTGATCGCGCAGCCGACGACTGTCTTTCAAGATCGGAGCGCCACGACCAAGCCACACTGAGAAGAATGCGCATTGGTTCCCGATGCAGGCGCGATCGGATTCGGGGTTCCCAATGGGCCGAATGCCAAGTATACGGACAAGGGGATTGGAACACCGCCGGGTCAGGGGGTATTAGGGTGTGATGACCTCAATCAGTATGTTGGAGTTCCAAAGTTCTAAAAATCAAGGCAAGGCCATGAAGAAGCAATCGCGCAATCACGTCAACCGCAAGCCAAGTGAGTCCGACGGAGCGCCCGCCAAGCCTACTGGCGCAGTGTCGGGAGACTTTGTCACGGAGATGTTCGAGTACGACGGTGGAAGGCAGGTCACGGTGTACGTTCCACCGGACCCGCCCGAAGCCATCGTCTTCGCCGGTGACGGTCAGGGAATCTCGAAGTGGGGCCGGCTGCTCGAGAAGGCCGACGTACCGTCCACAATGATCGTCGGTGTACATCGGCCGACCGACGAGACGCTGCGGCTCCATGAGTACTCGCCGGTCTTTGAGCCGGAGCGGTTCGCGGCACACGAGAAGTTTTTCGTCGAGGACGTTCGCCGATGGATGCAGTCGCGGTTTGGCGTGGCGCTGCCCACTGAACGTACCGCAGTGTTCGGCGTCTCGGCGGGTGGAGAGCTAGCCCTCGCTCTGGGGCTTCGGCATCCACATGTCTACGGTGCGGTCTTGTGCGCCTCGCCTGGCGGCAGTTACAAGCCGCCTGGCATTATGCCGAGTCCGCTTCCGCGCACATACCTTGTCGCTGGCACACAGGAGCCGTTCTTCCTCGAGAACGCAAGGAGATGGGCGGACGCGCTGCGCGATGCAGATGCGAATGTAGTCATGAATGAGCGAGCTGGGTCGCACGGTGGCGCATTCTGGCAAGCAGAGTTCCCGCTGATGGTGGCGTGGGCATTCGGACGATGACCCATCTCGGTGTCTCATAGCGGTCTGATACAACAACTCGCCTCGTGTGATCATCGCCAGGCTATCGAAGACTGGCACGGGGTGACACAGGGATACTGCTTCTGCTCTGTGCATTGCCTGCCGAAAGTTCACGGTTCGGTAGCTAGCACTTAGCTGCCGGGTCACGTTGAACATGTCGTATTCCGCACTTGGACGCGTAACGCGCGAGTCGGCGAGTGCGCTTCGGCCTATCACCGCGGATTACTACTGAAAAACAGGCATGGATCATGCTCAGGTTCGATCGCAGCTCCGGCGGCACAGGCGGACTTCTGAGGACAATCTGCGCGGCGCCGGCATCAGCCAGTTGCGACAGGCTGCCAAAGCTCGACGCGATTTCCTGCCGGATCAGTGATCCAGCCAAACTTTCCGAAGTCATAGCTTTCGCGTTTGGGATCGACGGTGACACCTTCGTCTTTCAAGCGGTCCAGCACTCCGTCGAGGTCATCCACTTGGAGATTGATCATTGCTTTCTGAGCCGGAGGAAAGTACGCATTGTCTTGTTTGAAAAGGGCGAAGACAATCTGGGAGTGTTGTGTCGGGACAGGAAACGCAAAGGATCCGCCTTCCGACTTCACCAGACCGAGATGCCGCTCGTACCATTGATACAGAGCTTTTGGATCATCCGCTCGCAAAAATATACCGCCAAAGCCAGTAATTGAGGCCATACACGCTCCTAGGCGAACCGTTTAATAGTTTAGAGGACGTAACATGGGACGGGGCTGAGTATTAAATGATGATCCGGGGGAGCAACATAAATACTTCCTTTCTCGAAGGGCCCTTAACAATCGCGTCGGCGAGGATCAGCTTCTGGCGAGCCCGGAAGCAGGGCTAAGCTGGAGCAATGCCGAAGGTTCCGCGCCAGGGCGAAACGGCGCCGGATTTTTGCCTGGCGGATACGACGGGAACGGAGCGGCACCTCTCCGAGTTGGCATCGGACGGGCCGCTGGTGTTGCTGTTCTATCGCGGCTGGTGGTGACCCTTTTGCCACCGCCAGTTGGCGGACTATCGCGATCACTACTCTCAGATTCGTGCGGCAGGCGCAAATGTAACGGCCGTTTCCGTCGATACGGCGGAACAATCCGAAGCTCTGCGCGCACAACTCTCCCTGCCATTCCCTATCTTGAGCGACAGAGAACGCCGCGTCATTCGAGAATGGGATCTATTGAATCTGCGAGAGAGAGGCGGCATTGCGAAACCGTCGGTGTTCGTCATCGACCCTGGCCTCCTGGTGCGATATGCGGCCATCGATACGGTGGCGAGCCGCGTGCCAGCAGCCGAAATTGCTTCGGTTCTGCGTGCCGGGCGCGACGCGGGGCAAATCCGGCGTAAGACGTACCTGCCACTTCCGGCCGATTGGATGCGGGCCATTCGAAATTACTTTCGAAAAGACTGACGGAAAAAACCAGAGTTCGTGGCCCAACCGAAGTAAGCGGCGTGAGAAGAATTAACCTTTACAGAGAAAGGTTTGGACGATGATTAACGGCGCGCACATAGTTGTTTATTCGAAAGATGCGAATGCTGACAGAGCGTTCTTTAGAGACGTGTTGAACTTCACATCAGTCGATGCGGGTCACGGCTGGCTGATTTTCGGGCTGCCTCCCGCAGAAGCGGCGCTGCATCCGGCGGGAGAGAACGACCGGCATGAGTTATACCTGATGTGCTCCGATCTTTCCAACGAATTAATGAAGCTAAGAGCGAAGGGCGTGGAATGTGAAGCCGTTACGGAGGAGGGCTGGGGTTCTGTCACCAAGATCCGTTTGCCCGGTGGAGGAAAGATCGGCCTCTATGAACCTAAACATCCAAGGCCTTGAAATTCCTTTGAACTGAATTGTGGAACGGCGCTTTCGCATCAAGGTGCTACCCTCCTGTGATGCCCTCAGTTCGGTTGATGGTGGGTGTCATTCTTCCCTTTGCATCGTTCATTCTTTGCGCGCAAACTCCGGTTGAGCCAGTGCGTCAATGGCGCGTTAAACACCAATCCGAAATACTCAAGGGCTTCACTGAGCTTCTGAGCATACCCAACGTGGCTGCCGATCCAGCCAATCTTCGCCGCAATGCAGATACTCTTGTCTTGCTGCTGCAACAGCGACATTTTGACGCTCGCCTTTTGACTGCTGCCGGCGCTCCTGCGGTGGTTTTCGGCGAACACAAGGTGGCAGGCGCCAAGCGCACTATCGTTTTTTACGCACATTATGACGGGCAGCCAGTAACGCCGTCGGAATGGACCAGTCCTCCGTTTGTTCCTACATTGCGTGAAGTGGACGGCGAGCAACGCATCTACGCGCGATCCGCAGGCGATGATAAGGCAGCGATCTACGCGCAGCTGGTGGCGCTGGCCGCGCTGGAGGCAGCCCAAATTCCGATGCGTGCCAACATTCGATTTATTTGGGAAGGAGAAGAAGAAGCGGGTTCACCTCACCTGGAAGAAATTTTGAATGCCAATCGCGATCTGGTTCACGGAGACGTTTGGCTGGTCTGCGATGGGCCTGTCGATCAGAGCAGGCAGCAGACGCTTGTTTTTGGCGCGCGCGGAGATGCCCATCTGGAGATCACAGTCTATGGCCCTAGTCACGGACTCCACAGCGGCCATTACGGTAACTGGGCCCCTAACCCGGCCATGATGCTTGCGCAATTGCTGGCCGGCATGAAGGACGCACAAGGCCGCGTTCTTATTCCGCATTTTTACGACGGGATCAAGCCACTGGGCAATTTAGAGAAAAAGGCGCTGTCTCGCGCGCCCGTGAACGACGATAAATTGCGCGAGGAATTTGCCCTGGGGCACGTCGATGGCGGCGGGGCACATCTTCTGGATCTTCTCAATCTTCCTAGCTTGAACATTAACGGGATCTCGTCCGGACAAACCGGCGCGAGTTCCACGAACGTAATTCCCGCAACGGCTACCGCCGATCTGGATCTTCGTCTGGTTCTTGGCATAGATTGGCGGGAACAGCAAAACCGAGTTGTCGATTACATTCGGTCGCAAGGTTATTACGTCGTCGAGACGCCGCCGAGTCGCGACGTGTTGTTGCAACATTCTAAAGTGGCACTCATCAAGAAGGACGCGGCCGGATACAACGCCGCGCGTACACCCATGGACCTGCCTATCGCCCAAGATGTCTTGACTGCAGTAGAGGCAGCGCGGGGGCCCGTCATTGAGTGGCCGACGATGGGCGGCAGTGTTCCGCTCGGCGCGATGGAACGCGCGGCTCAGACGCACACGATCACGGTTCCGATCGCAAATCACGACGATAATCAGCACAGCTCAAATGAAAATCTGCGGCTGCAGAATCTCTGGGACGGGATTGAGACCATGGCCTCTCTTCTCTGCATGCGCTAGAAGGCTAGTTGCATTTCCAAAACAGACTGTAATGACGGGCTGCACGGAGACATAGACCTGCCGGGGTGCAACGGCGACACTCCTTTCGGCGTGTGCGCGTTGCACTTGTTCAATGGGTTGGCGACTTATTTATCTGATTTGTCGGACGACTTGCGAACGACGCCGTGCAGAGGAGACATTCCGAAGTGTCCAGCGGCCTGATCCCCGAAGGTCACGGCGATGTTCGAGAAAGCGACGGTGTTGCCCCCAGTAATATCGATCGTCAAGGTGGAGAGGTCTGTATTGGTTTGAAAAGGCGGCGGGAACGTTCCATTCCCGGTGATCCTGGCCGGACCTTTTATTTCAATCCCTCCGGCGATGGCGGTAACTTGACCGTCAACCAGAGTGATGTGATGTGTGTGCGCCATGCGGTCCATCGGGTTGGTGCTATTGAAGTCACCATTGCCGTGCTCGTTGATCCCCTCGTCCGAGCGCTCCATGGTAAGAGCCGCAGAAAAATCAGCCTTGCAATCGAACTGACCATATCTACACTTCACGACCACCGACCAAGAGCCGCGGACCTCCCAGGGGCCACCAGTCGATGCGGGCGCATAGTCGTTGAGTACCCCATGAAACTTGGTTTGATTCGGGCTTTCAGCAGGCGCACAGATGCTTAGCGCGAGCATCAGGCCGGGTAGCAGAAGCGCCAGGCGAGTCAGAGTTTGGCTCTTCACAAAGTAACTTGAAATATTGAATTGCTGCCTTCCGACTGCTGTGGCTGGGATGGCAGCAAGAGAAATTGTCGAACGTTGCATAGAATTCCTTTCCACGAATTAGAGGGCGTGGCAATGAGAGGTCAGGAGCTTACATACCGGGACTCGGTTTGACCTCGTATTGTGGGCCCGGCAGTGATCTTCACCCCCTGTTCTGGAACGCGCAATCCCGGCGATCTCCTTTTTCCATCAAAAGGAAATCAGAGACTAAGTCGTTGATTCGATAAATGATGGGAGATGATCTCCGAAGCAAAGTAACGTATGCTACGCTTCGCTTGATGCCGACGCAGGATGCCGTGATCCTCCGTTTCGGTTCCTTTGAGATCAACCTGCAGACAAAAGAACTGCGCAAAAACGGGATGCGGTTGCGACTTTCAGGGCAACCGTTCCAAGTTTTGGCGGTATTGATTGAACATGCCGGCGAGGTGGTCACGCGGGAAGAACTTCATTCGAAGCTGTGGAAGACGGACACCTTCGTCGATTTCGATCATGGATTGAACAACGCAATCGCCCGAATCCGTGAGGTACTCGATGACTCGTCCGGCACGCCGCGCTACGTGGAGACGATTCCGCGGCATGGTTACCGCTTCATAGCGCCGCTGGCGGATGTTCGAACTTCGATAACGCCGATCACTCCTCCGCACGAGGTTAACGGTTCGGGCGCTACGAGTATTGTAGATTCTCGAACTGAACGGCGATTCGCCCCTGCTCGCTCGAACGTGTTGCTCACCGCAGCGGCTTTGATGGCCGTCTCCATCGTGGGTTTTTTGCTGTACCGCACGAGCATCAGACCGACAGCGCGGGCCGCCATTAGATCACTGGCAGTTTTGCCTCTGACAAACCTTTCCGGCGACCCGGCACAGCAATACCTGGCCGATGGGATAACTGAAGAACTAATAGGACGCCTTGCCGGCATTCACGACCTACGCGTCATTTCCCGCACGTCCGTGATGCGCTTCAAAGATACAAAACTCTCCGCACCGGAGATTGCTAAGACACTGCAGGTGGATGCTTTGGTGGAGGGCTCAGTCATACGGGAAGACAATCGGATTCGCGTCCACGCGCAATTGATTCGTGGCATAACCGACGAGCACTTCTGGTCGGAAACCTATGATCGCGAAATCGAGCACGTTCTTTCTCTAGAGAGTGAAGTGGCGCAATCCATTGCCGAAAAGGTTGCGGTTACCGTAACAGGACAGGAGCACTCCAGGCTTGTCGCCGCACGTCATGTCGCGCCCGAAGTTTATGAGAACTATCTCAAAGGACGGTTACGAACAGATAATACGCGGGCCGAGCTTGAACGGAGCGTTACCTATTTCAAGGAGGCGATCCGGACGGACCCTACATTTGCGCCGGCTTACGTTGGCCTAGCTAGTGCCTATGACGATCTAAGCCTGATTCTTGTCGGCGGTTCTCCCGCTGAAATGCGTCCGAAGGTATTGAGTGCGGCCAGGAAGGCATTGGAATTGGACCCCGAACTCGGCGAAGCGCACGCCCTGCTGGGGGACATCTATCAGAAACAGTGGAAATGGAGCGATGCCGAGGCTGAGTACAAACAGGCTCTTCAGTTAAAACCGAATGACGCCGCCGCACACATGGGATTTGCAAATTGGCTGCTGTGCCAGGGGCGTACTGAAGAAGCAATTGCCTGGGCCCGGCGTGCGCGGGAATTGGATCCGCTCGGGAGCGCCGGCATCGGGATCGGCTGGATTCTGTTCCAAGCCCGACACTACGACGAAAGCATTGCGGAACTACGAAGCACGTTGGCTGTACATCCCGAATCTGCACAGGCTCGCTTTTTTCTGGGCTTCGCATTGATTGGTAAAGGCGAGCCAGAGAGGGCGATTCCCGACCTGGAGCAGGCAGTTTCTCTTATGCACCGCAGTCCCGGCTCACTCGAGTTGCTTGCCACGGCATATGGGTTTGCCGGGCGGCGCAGCGAAGCGCTCGGTTTGATAAACGAATTGAAGCAACAAGGGAAGCAAGGCTATGTACCAGCGGGCGCTTTCATTAACCCTTTTTTGGGGCTTCGCGATTACAACGAGGTGTTTGCATGGTTCGAGCGCGCCTATGCGGAGCAATCCAACATTCTGCAATTCGTGAAAGTTCATCCGTTCTTTGATCCGATTCGCGGCGATCCGCGTTTTCAGGAACTTGTCCGTCGCGTCGGACTCCAGTGAGCCTGGTACCTAGGTATCGGTCCTGTAACTGGTAGAACCGGCTATTCTCTAGCGCATGTAAGCTTTTAGGCGGTACGCTGCCGGACAGAGGAAGTCTGGCATGCCGCAGCCAAAGCAGTATTGCGAGCGGCGAAACGAGCTCGCAGAGTTGCTGGTCGATGTAGCCGTACGGCTATCGATCGCGGCTGTAGAGATGGCTAGCGTGGCGGGAGTAAGCGAAAGCCACAGCTTTTTAAGGGCCAAAGCTGAAGTCGAACGCCTGCGCGACGAAGGGGAGAATATCCGGGCGGAGCTGTCGCATCACCGGCTGAAACACGACTGCTGAAGTCCGAACCCAGCAGTTACGACGCGGTGATTAATCGTTCCTGACCTAACAGTGTCCCTGGGCCTTCCGAATGACCCGGATTTTTACGAAATCGTTCGATGGAAGCGGCCAGAGCGTGTAGCGACAGCCGCGAAAGGTCGGGCACAGTGGAAGTTCGGAACATCGGCAGAATCTCTGCGAAGCGCTCGACGAGATGCGGGTCGCGCCAGCCTCTTTCTGCTTCTTCGCGAATGGTCTGCAATGCCTCTTCGGATGTAAGCGTGCGCTTATAGGGGCGGTTGGTGGTCAGAGCGTCGTAGATGTCCGCGAGCTGCAAAATTCGTGCGAGCAGCGGTATCTCTTCCTGCTTGAGGCCATCAGGATAGCCGGAACCGTCCCATCTCTCATGATGATGCCGGATAATTGGGAGCACGGGCGCCAGTGATCGCATGTTGCTGCAAATTCGCTCGCCGCGTTCGGCATGGGACTTCATAACCTCCCATTCTTCGGGGGCTAAAGGCCCTGCTTTGAAGAGAACGTGATCGGGAATTGCTACTTTACCGACGTCGTGTAAATAGGCCCCTCGCTGCAAGGACACGATGTCATGCGGGGGCAGGCCCAGGGCGACACCCATTGCAGCCCCAATTAATGCGAGCCGATGACAGTGCTGGCCGAGCGCCTCATCACGCTCTTCGACGGACTGCGCCAGAGAAAACAGAACCGCCTCCGAATCGTCCAGTGAGTCAATCATAGCTTTATTGCGCAAGCTGGCTCGTACCCTAGCTCGCAAAACCGGGGCACGAAACGGTCGCACGAGGAATTCGTCGGCACCGGCATCCAGTGTACGCACTTCGCTATCGAGATCGTCGGAACCGGCCATTACGAACAGCGGTAAGAGCTGGGTGGCGGATGCCTTCTTGAGCATGCGGCAGAATTCCGGGGCTCCCAGTTCCTTCACATCAAGATCAATGAGAACAAGGTCCACGCTGTGGACGGACAGCGCTGCGATGGCTTCCGAAGTGGTGCCCGCTTCGACAATTTCATGTCCCAACGAGCCCAAGGCTGCGTCGATGCTTTCGCGATCCTGCGTCGAGCCGCCGACGATAAGGATTTTGCCATGCGCAGAAAAGCGGTTATAACCGGCGATAGCTTGCGGGCCAGTCCAGTTTTCGATCGGTATGATTTTTCCGCGAGGGGTCACAACTTCCATCTGCTGTCCCGAACTCAAGCTCTGTCTTTCTATCGACTTCAGTGCAATTTCGCTTTAAGAAATCTATCCCGCTTACCCTATGTGAAGGAGCCGTTTAGTACTACACCGGGGGGCTTAGTAAATCACCTGCTTACTATCGGAGCGCTGAGGGGAGATGAGTTAGAATGCAACGTTATCTGTGCAGAACAGTCTTACAGCGTATAGCTAGAATGGGGTACAGGTTCGTCTCGACGCATTTTCTCTAAGAAATGTCAACTTTCGTGCGCGTTCGCCCTATCCAACTCCTCATCATTGAGGACAACCCGGGCGATGTTCGTCTACTCGAAGAGGCTTTCGAAGAGTTACAAGCGAACGTCCGAATTCGGGTTGCGAAAGATGGCGCCGAGGGTATCGAGTTCATCGTCGGAGCCGATCATGAGAAGGAACGTTCACCCGATCTGATCCTTCTTGACCTAAATCTTCCTAAGATCAGCGGCCACGATGTACTCGTAAAAATAAAGTCGGACCCGCGGACGCGGCACATTCCGGTTATCGTTCTAACTTCATCAAGAGCTGAATCTGATGTGCGGCGGGCGTACCAATCGCACGCGAACGCTTACTTGCGTAAGCCTTCCACTCTGGAGGGCCTTTTGAACACGGCTCGCGACGTTAAGAATTTCTGGATGGAAACGGCAACGCTGCCCGGCTAGAGAGTTGGCCTGCTCAGAGCAGCAGCATTCTCCGCTCTCTCACAGTCGCGGTTCTGGAATACCGGCTTGACACCGCATAGAAATAATTCGGAGTTGGTCGCCTTTGCGGCGCTCTTCCATGCTTAAATTGTCTGTGTAGGCTTCCGCTTCGGAAGCCTTTTCTTATGGCAAAGGAGTACCCGCACTGACTACTAAAGTTGCCCCTGTCGCGCAAGTGCGCGAGCCCGCCGATCGCTGGACAATTACGGACGCCGCCGAGCTTTACGACGTCGCCAGTTGGGGTAAAGGATATTTTTCGGTTGGGCCGAACGGCAACCTTTTTGTCCATCCCACCAAGGAAGCAAACCGCAGCATCGATCTGAAGCAGCTTGTCGATTCGTTGGAGTGGCGCGGCATTTCGCTTCCCATTCTCATTCGTTTCGCCGATATTCTGAAGCATCGGCTGGGAGAGATGTATCAGGCTTTCGAATCGTCCATTCGCGAACACGGCTACCAGGGCGGCTACTGCTGTGTGTATCCGATTAAGGTCAATCAACAGCGCCAGGTAGTTGAAGAAGTTTTCGAGTTCGGCCGGGCCTATAACTTCGGCCTGGAAGCGGGCTCGAAGCCGGAGCTGCTGGCAGTCCTGGCGATTGCAGACAATTCAACGCCGATTATCTGCAACGGTTTTAAAGATGACGAGTACATCGAGATGGTGATGCTCGCAAAGAAAATTGGCCGCCGAATCACGCCCGTTGTCGAGAAATTCACAGAACTGGAACTTATTGCTAAGCATGCGGAGCAAGTTGGCGTGAAACCGACGATCGGCTTGCGGGTGAAACTGGCCAGCCGCGGCTCGGGACGTTGGAAATCGTCGGGCGGATATCGCTCGAAGTTCGGATTGACGGTAAGCGAGGCTCTCAAGGCGGTCGAGTTTCTAAAGCAGCGCGGGCTCGAAGACTCGCTGCAGTTGCTGCATTTCCACCTGGGCAGCCAGATCACCAATATTCGTCAGATCAAGGCGGCGGTGATCGAGGCTGCGCGCATTTATGTCGATCTCAAGAAACTGGGAACCGGCCTGAACTATTTAGATGTGGGTGGCGGACTCGGTATCGATTACGACGGCTCGCAAACCGATTTCGAATCGAGCGTGAATTACACGTTAGAGGAATACGCGCGCGATGTTGTTTACCACGTTCAGAGCATCTGCGACGAGGCCGAAGTTCCGCATCCTTCGATCATTACGGAAAGCGGTCGAGCTGTAGCGGCGTATCATAGCGTGCTCGTGTTCAACGTTCTGGGCGTCAGCGGATTCGGCCAGGAAGATCTTCCGGCGACTATCGCCGAAGATGCCGAGCAGCCGCTGATCGATCTGTTTGAAACCCATCGCTCGCTCAACAAAAAGAACTTGCTTGAGACGTATCACGATGCGCAGCAGGCGCTCGATTCGGCGCTGAATCTTTTCAGCCTTGGTTATCTTTCGCTGGTGCAGCGGAGTCTCGCCGAGAATTTTTATTGGGCGATCTGCCGTAAGGTTCTGAAGCTGGCCAGCGAACTCGATTACTTTCCAGAAGAGTTGGAAGGACTTGACGGACTGCTTTCCGACACGTATTTTTGCAATTTCTCGTTGTTTCAAAGCATGCCGGATAGCTGGGCGGTGAAACAGTTGTTTCCGATTATGCCGATCCACCGGCTCAATGAGCCGCCGACGCATAAGGCTGTGCTGGGTGACATCTCGTGCGATTCCGACGGCAAGGTGGACCAGTTCATCGACCGCCGCGACGTCAAGAAGACGCTTCCGCTGCATACGTTCAATGGCAGTCCTTACATTCTTGGCTCTTTTCTGCTCGGCGCGTATCAGGAGATATTGGGCGATCTGCATAACCTGTTCGGCGACACGAATGCCGTGCATGTGAGCCTTGATGAGAATGGCGAAGTGGTGCTAGAGACGGTGGTGCAAGGCGATACGGTGCGTGAGGTGCTGAATTACGTGCAGTACAACGCGCAGAACTTGATCGATCAGTTCCGCAAAGATGTGGAGACCGCCGTGCGTGAACAGCGTATCGGCTACGAAGAATCGGGCCGACTTCTCAAGTTTTACGAAGAAGGCTTGCAGGGCTACACGTACTTAGAACAGTAGCCGGCCTGACATACGGCAGCCGGCCTCGCCGCGCTTGTTACGATTGGATTTAACCCCTCCGGATGCCCCTGCGTTTTTACAACACTTTGACACAAGAGGTGGAGGTTTTTCGCCCGTTACAAGACAATACGGTGCGCATGTACACGTGCGGACCGACGGTGTACAACTACGTTCACATCGGCAATTTCCGAACGTTCACATTTCAAGATATTCTGCGGCGCTGGCTGCGATATCGCAGCTACCAATTGAACCACGTGATGAATGTGACAGATGTGGACGACAAGATCATCACCAATGCCGCGCGAGCGAACAAATCGATAAAAGATTACACGGCGGTCTTCACGAAAGCATTTTTTGAAGATGCCGCTGCGCTGCGGCTGCAAAAGCCCGAGCAAGTAGCTCCCGCTACCGAGCACATTTCGCAAATGGTGGATGCCATCGAAAAACTGGCGGCGCAAGGTTACACGTATCAAAGCGACGGTTCCACGTACTTTCGAATTTCGAATTTTCCGGAGTACGGAAAACTATCGCATAACGACTTCAGCGGCATTCGCAGCGGCGCGCGTGTCGATGTGGACGAATACGACAAGGCCGATGCGCGCGATTTTGTCCTGTGGAAGGCACCCAAGGAAAACGAAATATCATGGGACACGCCGTTCGGACCCGGCCGACCCGGTTGGCACATTGAATGTTCCGCCATGGCGATGAGCTACTTGGGAGAGACGCTGGACATTCATGCGGGCGGCGTGGACTTAATATTTCCCCATCACGAAAACGAAATTGCGCAGTCGGAATCCATCAGCCATAAACCCTTTGCGCGCTACTGGCTTCACTCAGAGCACTTGCAGATTGAATCGCAGAAGATGTCGAAGTCGCTAGGAAACTTCTATACTCTTCGCGACCTGTTGCAGATGGGGTACCAGCCGGAGGTAATTCGCTATCTGCTCGCGTCTGTACCGTATCGAAAAAAACTGAACTTCACGTTTGACGGGTTGAAAGCCGCGACAAAATCGATTGAACGCCTGCGCGATTTTGAGCTTCGTCTTACAACGACGAAGTTTGCGCCTGGATCAAATCCGGAGATTGCAGGGCGGTCGCAAGCGGCAATCGAGCAGTTCGAAAACGGCATGGATGAGGATTTGAACACAGCCGAAGCGCTGGCAGCCATCTATGAATATGTCCGCGCCATGAATACGGCCATCGATCAGAACCAGTTTCGAGAAGAGAACCGCTGGCACGCCGCGCGCGTCCTTGAAGTATTCGACAGCATATTCGATGTGTTGAAGCCGAGTGAGTCGAATGGCGCAGTGGCGGGCGAGACGGCCGAAAACGGACCGGTTACCGACGCGGAGATTGAGCGCCTGATTGAGGCTAGAACAGCGTCGAAAAAGGCGCGCGACTTTAAGCGAGCGGATGCTATTCGAGCCGAGCTTCTGGATAAAGGCATTGTGCTGGAGGATACGAAGGACGGAGTGCGTTGGAAAAGAAAATGAATTTTGAATCAAAAGTTGTGCATGCGGGAGATCGGAAGCGGACGAAAGGAACGGCTATTCCTTCGACTACGCCGATTCACCTGGGCACGACGTTTTTTTACGAATCCGCCACCACGCTGGATCACGTTTTAGGACAGCCTGAGGAAGGGTTCAGCTACTCGCGCTACTCCAGTCCCACTAACGAAGCGTTAGAGGAGTTGACGACAGCGCTTGAAAACGGCCATGGATCGCTTGCTACTTCATCGGGCATGTCGGCAATTCAAATCGCGCTGCAAACGGCACTGACAGATCGTCATCACGCTGTTGTGGCGTCGCATGCTATTTACGGCGCAACGGTGGGCATGCTGGACCAAATTCTGTCGCCCTTCGACGTTAACGTCAAATATACTGACATTTGCGATCTGGACGGTTTTGCAAAAGCCGTAGAGCAGACCAAACCGGGCTGCGTTTTCCTGGAAAGCATCTCCAATCCGTTGCTTCGCGTCGGCGATATGCAGCGCATCATCGAGATTTCCAAGCAGGCCGGCGCAGCAATTGTCGTGGATAACACTTTCGCGACACCCATGATGCTGCGGCCGTTGGATTTTGGCGCGAATCTGGTGGTACATAGCGCCACCAAGTATCTCGCCGGGCATGGCGACGTGCTGGGCGGCATTGTTGTCGCAGACGCAGAGCACCTTGAAACACTACGCAAGATTGCGCGCATCTCGGGACCGCAACTTGGTCCGTTTGAAAGCTATTTGACAATGCGAGGCATCAAAACGCTCGCAGTGCGGTTCGAACGGCAGTGCCACAATGCAAAAATTCTGGCGGAATGGCTTGCGCAGCATCCGGCAGTCGATCGCGTTTACTATTGTTCGGATCCTAAACATCCTGACGCCAGCAATATTCGGCGCTTGTTCAACGCGGGCTTATTTGGCGCGATCCTCAGTTTTGAGATCAGCGGCGCTACGAAGGAGACGGTGCTGGAGTTCATGGACCATTTGAAAATGGTGGTTCCCGGAACGTCTTTGGGCGACGTCCATACGCTGCTGCTGTATCCGTTGATCGCGTCTCATCGCAATGTTTCGCCAAAGATGCGCGAGAGGATGGGCATTCGCGAGAATTTAGTGCGCATCGCGGCGGGAATCGAAAATGTGGATGACATAAGGCAGGATTTGGATCAAGCGCTGCGAGCCGTCCACCAGACGAACGCGGTTAACGCTACAGTTGGACAAGCTCTATAGCACCGAAACTTAGCCTGTGTTTGCGCATCATCGCAGAAATCTCCGGCTGCTCTTTGCGATTGCGGACGCAATCCTCACCATCATTGCGTTTGAAGGGGCCTACTGGACGCGCGCACAACTCAAGCTGGAATTTGTCTTCTTCCTTCATACCCGGACGCACTTCCTCTTCCTGTTTTTCTGCGTGCTGGTTTGGGTGTTTGCCGGATCTCTTCAACGCGTCTACGAGTATCTGGATTCGGCACGCGGCAAACGAATTTTAGAGAATACTTTTCGTCAGTGTGTGGCGGGCATCGTCGCGGTTATTTTATTTCAGTATCTAGTGCGGCTGGACCCACCATTAAGCCGCAGTTTTCTGATCTTCCTTTTTGCCTACGACTTGATTCTGCTGTCGATTTTTCGTTGGGCTGCACCAGGAATTGTCGGCGCTTTCAATCGCGAATTCGGGAGCCCGTATCACATTGTGATCGTGGGCAGCAGAGGGAAAGCGGAGATACTTGCGAATCACTTGATTCAAGGTTCGCCGTTCCGCATACAGATTGCCGCCACTGTGCCGGAGGAAGATTGCGCTATACGGCTACCCAAGCTGCTCTCCGAGCAAGTGGTGGATGAGATTATTTTCGACGTCGACAGCAGCAAGTTGCCCGGTTTAGAAGAAGTTTTTTTATTGTGCGATGAAGAGGGCGTCCGGACGCGAGTCGCCGTGGATTTCTTTCCGCATGTGAATAGCGACATAACACTGGACCGCGTAGGGGATGCGCCGCTGTTGACTTTCTCGGCTGCGCCGATGGACGATTTGAGGCTTTATCTGAAGCGCGTTTTCGATTTTGTGATCGCGCTCGCCGCGCTGATTGTGCTCGCACCTGTTTTCCTGGTCATCGCGGTATTAATCCAACTAACTTCGCCTGGTCCGGTCATTTATAAGCAATCCCGTTGCGGGCTCAACGGCAGACGCTTCACCTTTTATAAGTTCCGGTCGATGGTGGACAACGCCGACCAGATGAAGGCCGACTTGGCGCACTTGAGCGAGCGCGAAATTGCCTTCAAGTTATCGCGCGACCCACGCGTGACTGTCATCGGGCGCTGGCTACGGAAGTTTTCGCTCGATGAGTTGCCGCAGCTTTATAACGTCTTGCGGGGGGACATGTCCATTGTGGGGCCTCGTCCACCGCTTCCGGATGAAGTGGACCGTTATGAGCGGTGGCAACGGCGACGGTTGCGCATGCGGCCGGGATTAACTTGCCTTTGGGCGGTCAGCGGCCGCGATCACATTGACTTCAATTCCTGGATGCGGATGGACATCTCGTATATTGAGAACTGGTCTTTGAAGCTGGATTGGTCCATTATTCTGCGGACCATCCCATACGTGCTGGCAGGAAAGGGCGCTCATTAGCTCGGCCGCATGTAAAAAGGCTCTCCACGTTGCGAGCTGAAACACGATGCACCTGATACCTACAAACGAAGAAGTAATCACCATGCTGCGCCAGACGGGCGCGCTGCGCGATGGGCATTTCGAATACTCCAACGGAATGCACGCGGACGAATTCTTGCAAGTAGCCTTGGCCTTCCGCTACTACGAATGGGCAAAGATTCTCAGCGTAGGTTTAAGCCGGCGTTTACGCGCGGATACGGAAATTCGCGCCATGATCAAGGAGCTTTCCATCGTAGCGCCGACGACGGGCGGGCTCCCGATCGCATACGGTGTCTGCGAAGCTCTGCGCGCGCACCAGGTGTATTGGGCGGAAAGCGGTCATGAAGACCATGAACGGATGGAGTTCCGGCAGTTTATCGAGCCTACGGAAGGCGAAAAGGTCTTGCTGGTGGATGACATTTTACGCTCGGGCAAGAGATTGACGGCACTGCGTTCCTTAGTAGAAAGCAAAGGCGCCAAAGTAGTCGGACTTGCGGTGGCAGTCTACCAGCCGAATCCCACGATCGTCAGTTTCGACAACTTGCCCCTGTTTTACCTGGCGCAAATGGACGCAACCTATTACAAAGACGCGCAATCCTGCGAGCTTTGCAAAAAGGGCGTCCCGATCCAAAAAATTTGGGCCTAACCTCTCCGAGAAATTAAGGATCATACGCACACATCTGCTTCAGGACTCACCTGAAGTATGCGCACGCTTCGCTGGTTATGTTTCCTTTGTTTTAGCGCGGCGCTTTTGGCCGGAAATCAATCCGGCAGCCGCGTAGAGTACCTGGGCGGCACGAGACCGGACATTCCGGCCAGCAACTCGGGCGAAATCAGAGTTACCGACCAGGTCTTTTTCATCTTCGTTTCAAAGCAGATCCAGGTGAAAGTGCCCTACGAGCGGATCAACCTACTCGAATATGGACAGAAAGTCGACCGGCGATTGCTGGAGGCGGTGATTATTTCTCCTTTATTGATGCTGGCCAAGAAACGCCAACATTTCCTGACAGTCGGCTTTCAGGACGACGATGGCCAGCAACAGGCGATGGTGTTTCGGGTAGACAAAAACGACATTCGATTGACGTTGGTTGCCCTCGAAGCCCGCACCGGTCAACAGGTCCGGTATCAGGACGAAGAAGCACGGATTTCGGGCAAAGGATGAAGACAAAATGTTTGTTGACGGCGCTCGCGATGGCAGGAGCGCTTCTGGCACAGGAATCGACTCCACCGGCAACACCGCAGAAGTCTGCCACCGCTAAAACGCCGACACACTCCGGAGCGGCAGGCGCCTCGGGCGACACGTTACTTGAGGTGAAGCGGATCTATGTGGCACAACTAACCGGGGGAGCGCAGGCAGATACGCTTCGTGAGCTAATTATTGCAAGCATCGATTCCACCAAGCTGTTCATCCTAACGGACAATGAAGATCGAGCCGACGCCATTCTGAAAGGGGCGGCCGACGATCATAGCTTCACTGATACGTTCGATTCGGATCAAAGCATCAACGGCCGTGAAAATGGCGGCAAGTATGGCTCCGGCAGTTCGACTTATTCGAAATCCGGCGGTGGATATCTCGGACTATCGGGCGGAGAAAACGATTCCTATCACATCAAAGAGCGCAAGCACGAGGCATACGCCAGTGTTCGTCTCTGCAACCGCGATGGTGACGTGCTGTGGTCGACGACGCAAGAAAGCACCGGCGCGAAGTTTCGGGGCGCCAGCGCAGATGTAGCGGCCAAGATCGCGCACCAGCTAACGCTGGACCTCGACAAGGCGAAGCGCGGCGGAACGCCTGCTCACAGTCCCACCACTAATCCCTAGATAATCTTCCCGTCTTAAGCTCGACCAACAAGGCTTAGGCGTAGTATTTTCGTTCGTTCCAGAAGATTATCTAGTGGTGTATATTGGTCTACATGCCGCGCCGCGAATCTCCGCTTCAGAGCGAAATCCTTCAAGGAACGCTGGATATGTTGGTCCTTCAAACACTGGTTCTAGGGCCAGCACACGGTCACACGATAGCGCATGCGATCGAGCATGGTTCCGAAGATATTCTTCAAATCGAACACGGTTCGTTATATCCGGCGTTGCACCGGCTTGAGGATCGCGGCTGGATCGCATCCTTTTGGGGAACTTCGGAGAACAATCGAAAAGCGAAGTATTACCGCCTGACGCCGACAGGGCGAAAACAGTTGATTGCGCAAACAACGCGTTGGGAACAGGTGGTTCGAGCAATAGGCCGAATTCTAAAGCCGGTGACGGAGTAAAGCGCAATGAGCTTAATGCGGTTTCTCCGGCGGGAGCAATGGAATCGCGAACGGCGCGAAGAGATTGAATCCTATGTGCAGATGGAGACGGATGACAATGTCGCTCGCGGAATGCGCTACGAGGACGCTTGTGCGGCCGCTCGCCGAAAATTCGGCAATAGCACGCTCGTTCGCGAAGAGATTTATCGGATGAACACCATTGGGTTCATCGATAGGCTTGCGCATGATCTCCGCTACGGGTTTCGGATGCTGCGCCATAACCCGCTGTTTAGCGCAACGGCCTTGCTGACGCTGGCTATTGGAATCGGCGCGAATACGGCGGTATTTAGTGTTGTCTATAGCGTACTGCTGAAGCCGCTGCCTTATCCGAAACCGGACGAGTTGGTAGCACTTCGTCAACTCGCTCCAGGCGCTGCGGGACTGACGAGTTTTGCCGATGGCCTTCAGCTTTCGCCATCCATGTACTTTACCTACGCCGAACAAAATCACACCTTTCAATCGCTGGGCGTCTGGACCTCGGGAAGTGCGAGCGTGACCGGAATAGGGGACCCAGAACAAGTCAGGACTGTCGGAGTGTCAGACGGCGTATTGCCGGTGCTGAACGTTCGGCCAACGTTGGGTCGGTGGTTTAACCGAGCCGATCAAGATCCAAATGCTCCGAAGACCGCGATGCTCAGCTACGGCTATTGGCAGCGCCGTTTCGGCGGCGACCGCAGCGTAGTCGGACGCCTCATTCGGGTGGATTCGCAGCAGCGGCAAATTATCGGCGTTATGCCTCCGGCTTTCCGTATCGTCAACGCAGATTTCGATTTACTTGGACCGCTGGCTTTCGATCGAAGCAAGCTCATACTTGCGGGATTCGGCTTTCGGGGAATTGCGCGACTAAAACCCGGCGTTACGATTGCGAAAGCCAACGCGGATATGGCGCGAATGCTGCCAATCTGGATGGATTCCTGGTCTAACGGACCCGGTTCAGATCCACATTTTTATGACGTGTGGCGGATCACACCGGCAATTCGCCCGCTAAAGCAGGAGATAACGGGCGCTGTCGGAGACATCTTGTGGGTAGTGATGGGAACCGTCGGATTGGTGATGCTCATTGCCTGCGCCAACGTAACGAACTTGCTGCTGGTAAGGACAGATGCACGGCAGCAGGAATTAGCCATTCGTTCCGCGCTGGGAGCGGGGCGAGGGCGAATCCTAAGAGAATTGCTAGTCGAAAGCCTGCTACTTGGATCTATGGGCGGCGCGCTGGCGATGGTATTTGCCTACGAAGGCTTGCAGTTATTGATCGCTATCGGACCGGCGAATTTGCCCCGGCTTAGCGAGATATCGTTGGACTGGCGGGCGCTCGGGTTCGCACTGCTTCTGTCACTACTTGCGAGTTTGTTGTGCGGTCTCATACCGGCTTTTAAATATGCTGGGCCGCAAATTTCAATGACGCTGCGGAGCGCCGGGCGCACGCACAGTCTCAGCCGTGAACGACATCGCACGCGCAACATTCTGGTGATAGGTCAGGTGGCGCTGGCTCTTGTTTTGCTCATCAGCGCAGGCCTGATGATTCGCACGTTTGAGGCATTGAGAAGAGTGCAGCCGGGATTTACGAATGCAACACATCTGCAGACCATGCGCATCTCCATTCCCGATCGGCTGGTTCCAAGTCCGGAACGAGTAACCCGCATGCAGAACGAAATTGCAGACAAGCTTGCCGCCATTCCGGGCGTGACGGCGGTTGGCTTTGGAGATCAAATGCCAATGGAAGGATTCGATTCCGATTGGGACCTGATCTTCACAGAAAGGAATGGTGCTAGCGGCGAAACGCCACCGCTGCGTCTGTATAAGAATGCGTCTCCCGGTTTCCTGCACGCTGCCGGAACGCGACTCGTGGCAGGTCGCGAGTTTACCTGGAACGAAGTTTATAACCAGAGACCCGTCGTCATGATTTCCGAAAACATGGCGCGCGAACTGTGGGGCACGCCTTCGGCCGCTCTCGGCCAACGCCTGCGGGAATTCGAGAGCATGCCATGGCACGAAATAGTCGGTGTGGTTCAAGACACGTATGAACGGGGCGTGAATGAGAAGCCACCCGCCATCGTGTATTGGCCTACCATGATGCAGTATCTTTTCGGCTCGAAGAAGGTGGAAGCTGTCCGCACGGTGACTTTCGTGGTACGAAGCCGGCGCGCCGGAACGGACGGGTTTGTGCGACAAATTCAGAATGCGGTTTGGTCTGTCGAATCAAGCCTGCCGATCGCTTCGGTGAGGACCATGCAGGATATCTACGATCAATCGCTGGCGCGCAGTTCCTTCACCTTAGTGATGTTAGGGATTGCGGGCGCAATGGCGCTGGTCCTTGGAATCATTGGCATCTATGGAGTCATCTCTTATGCGGTCTCGCAACGACGGCGGGAAATTGGGATTCGTCTGGCGCTGGGCGCTCAGCAGCGGGCGCTCAAGAAGATGTTCGTCGGTTCCGGTCTTAGATTAGCGGCTGCCGGTACTGTCATCGGATTGGCCACCGCGAGTGGGCTGACACGTCTGATGAAGTCGCTCCTGTTTGGCATCGGTCCGCTAGATCCCCTCACATATGTTTTGGTGCCGGTCATTCTAGCGGCAGCCACGGCGCTGGCCAGCTATATGCCTGCGCGGCGCGCGGCGTCGGTAGATCCTGTGGAGGCTCTTAAAGCGGAGTGAGCGCTTCCATTGCGGCGCTACGATAGACAGATAAGTGGGCTGCGCCATAGGAGGTGCACCTTGGTACAAAAACTGGTCAAGAATTGGTGGTTGTTGGCTTTGTGTGGTGTTCTCGAGGGGGTAATTTCGGTCATCTACTTCAATCACTCAGGAAACGGATTCCACAGGTTGAGAGACATGATTTTCCTCGGTAACATTACACTGGCCGCGGGAGTTTGCACAGTCGCAGCCGGTGTTTGGAGACCTGCAAACGATAACCGGTGGCTTGTTGTACTAAATGGTCTTGCGCTTGGCGCGCTCGGACTGATCTTTGACGGTATTATCGGTTTCAGAATTAGCTTTCGTACGGTCGCATTCCTGATCATCCTGGCAGCACTGAGTATCGGTATTTTCGAACTAATAACGGCTCAAGTCATCCGGCGCAGGCGTCATCCTGCAGATGGATGGATTCTTGATTTAGCCGGCATCGTCTCCGTTGCTTTTGCCCTAGTGTTTTTCGCTTTGGGATTAGGTTGGATCAAGGTAGTTCCAGGCTCATTCTTAGATGTTCTTTGGCTTGGTTCCTATTTTGGTTTCAGCGCGATCTGCATGTTATGGCTGGCCTTTCGGCTGCAATCCCGAGACGGGCAATCACAAGAGGCGTTACCCTAATCGCGACCCTCTGGACATCAGCGCACTTCGGAGACTTCCCTGGCGTTTTGCAGCTTGCGAGCGAAGAAATCGGCTGTAGCTTTATAAGCTTCGACCCAGTGCTGATACATCAGAAAGTCATGGATTTCGTTCGGGATAATTAGCTGTTCGAAATCGACGTGTTGTTCGCGAAGCGCTTCGACGAGCATCACGGTTTGTCCAAAATTGACGTTACGGTCGTCGTCGCCATGAATGAGAAGAACCGGCGATTTCCATGTTTTGACGGAGGACATTGGCGAGGACTCGAAGGCGATGCGCGCCGCTTCCTGCTGTTCGCGCACAATAGTCGGATCGCCTGTTGAATTCGCGGCATTATTACCGCCGCGCAACGAACTCCAATCGTGAACGCCGTGGAAGTCGACGCCCGCGGCGAAAAGATCAGAGGCGCGCGAGAGCGCCATGGCAGTCAGGTAGCCACCATAAGAACCGCCCCATACACCGATCCGCTTGGGATCGACATCAGGCCGCGATTTTAGGAAAAGGCCCGCGCCGATAACGTCATTGAATTCGCTGCCCCCGCGCGCACCGTAGTTGATGGCTTCACGGAAATTCAGGCCGTAGCCGATTCCGCTACGGTAATTCACGGAGAGCACGACGTAGCCTTGGCTCGCGAGGTACTGGTTCAACGAATAAGCGTTCGAGTAGTAATACATGTAGTGGAAGCCAAGCAGCATTTGCCGGCGAGAACCGCCGTGGAAAAACACGAGAGCCGGATGGCGCTGCCCGGGATTTTCTTTCGGCAGAAAAAGCTGTCCATGAATGACCATGCCGTCGGCCGCGGTAACTAAGACCGGGAGCGGCCGCACAAGCGCGGAAGCAGGAAATTCGGAGGGGACGGTTTCAGGCGCCAGAGGCTCGATGTGGCCGTTCGATGTGCGGACCGCCGCGTGCGCCCGTTCGTTATAGGAGGAGGCGAGGAATACTAATGCGGAGCCGTCGGCTGTGGGAGTAGGCGCCCATTCAATCTGTTCTCCGGTGGTAATTTGCTTGGGCGTTGCATTGCCCGCGACCGAAACTTCCCAAACATGGCGACGATCGACATCGCCGATATTCGTTGAATAGAACATCGACTTGCCATCATGCGAGATGGAAACATGCTCGACTTCCCCTTCGCCAGGCGTCAGCTCTGTATAGCTTTCGCCGGCGGCAGGCATGCTGTAGAGATGGCACCATCCACTCAATTCCCAAGGAAAAACGAGCCGGTCATTCGATGCCCAGAAGAGCTGTTGATCCGCCTCAATGCGATGAAAGATGCTGCCTGGTCCTGGCTTGGCCCGAAAGACCTCATGACCAAAGCCGGTCCTTGCATCCGCGATTCGGATCGACCACGGATTGCCTTCACGGCGCGGACCAGCACCCGCGAAACCGCGGCCTGCCGGTATTCGGATGTAGGCGATGTGTGCGCCATCTGGCGACCATACAGGCTCGGAATCACGGTCCACGCTGGCATCGAGATACCGGAGTGTTCGATCCGCAGGGCGATACACGCCAATCAACTCATGATTCTGGCGATTGCTGACAAAGGCTAGATCGGCGCCGTCGGGGGACCAACGAAGTTCGCTGGCTGTCGCCTTTTGGGTTACCGCGTTCTTCACACCTTCGCCCGAAGGTTGCATCACAAAGATTTGGCCGCCACGAATGA
Organism: Bryobacteraceae bacterium; assembly: GCA_035652115.1. Lineage (GTDB taxonomy): Bacteria > Acidobacteriota > Terriglobia > Bryobacterales > Bryobacteraceae > Bog-105. The sequence continues at coordinate 2,816 of DASREJ010000139.1, read as the reverse complement.
ACGCAATGATGTCGCCCTTCGGAGAGATGGCAGGAGCACGTCCTTCGGTCAGCTTTTTGGCCGGCGCGCCGTCCATCGCTACGCTCCAAATAGATTGGTCGGGCTTAGAAGGGCTCAAGTCCGGATTCGGATTGTCGCCGCCGTTTTCGAAATCGCCGCCACGCGCGAACAGAAGATAAGTTCCGTCCGGCGCCCAGGCGAGATCGGCGATGTCCTGACCGTCGTCTTGATTGAAAGTTGTGATCTTGTGTCCTTTCCAATCGGGGGCGGCTGCAACCCAAATGTTTCGCTGGCCGCGTTCATTCAACAACCACGCAACGCGGGTTCCCGTAGGCGCAGCAACGGGAGTGCTGGCAAACGGCGCGCTCATGACCTGGTCAATTGTGAAGGAGCCGCTCGCGGCAAACGCGCCAGCGGCGAACGCTACGAAACCCAAGTAAAGTGCGGATAGGCGAAAGCTCATAAGCAATTTCTCTATTCTGTCATTTCAGAAAACAGTCGATGTAGTGCGGGAGCGATTGTTATTCTGAGGGAAACCTTGGCATTTTCGGTTGGGCAAACCATCGGCGATTACCGCATTGTCGATGAGATCGGATCGGGCGGCATGGGCACTGTGTACAAAGTGCAGCATGTCATATCTGAACGCATTGAAGCGATGAAGGTGATCCTGCCGAGTCTGATCGAGTCGCCGGAACTCGCGGAGCGCTTCATGCGCGAGATCAAAGTGCAGGCCCGGCTGAGTCATCCGAACATCGCGTCCTTGCACAATGCGCTGCGCATGGAACAGAGCCTGCTGATGGTGATGGAATACATCGAAGGCACGACACTGTACTCGCGGCTTCGCGAAACAAGGTTTGACGTTCTGCAGAGCATTGACATTGTGCTGCAAGTTTTGGGCGCTCTTGGCTACGCGCACGCGCAGGGGGTTGTGCATCGCGACATTAAGCCGGCGAATATCATGATTACGCGCGATGGCGTTGTCAAGCTAATGGATTTTGGGATTGCGCGAGCCACGGATCATCAAGATCACCTGACGCGCACCGGCGCAGCCGTGGGATCGCTGTATTACATGTCGCCCGAGCAAGTGCAAGGCGCTCCGGTAGATCACCGCAGCGATCTGTATTCGTTGGGAATTACATTCTATGAAATGGTAACGGGCCAAAAACCGATCACAGGCGACACATCGTGGGCGATCATGAACGCGCATGTAAGTCAGACGCCGCGGGCACCTTCCGCGATCAATTCCGCCATAAATCCATCCTTGTCGCTCGCGATACTCAAGGCTATCGAGAAAAAGCCAGACGATCGGTATCAGAGCGCGAGCGAGTTTGCCGGCATCTTGCGCACGATTCGGACGCGAGCTGTGCGGACGCAAAACGATCCGGAAACGGTCCTGATGTCTTCGTCACCGGAACCGCAGCATGACAATCTGCCTGCGACACCGGTCAGCGCACCGGAGTCACTTCCACCGCGTGCGATGCCGATTCCGCAAGCCACGCCACCTGCGGCCGACGTGAAGGTTGCTACACCGACTCCTCCCAGCGGCGCGACCGCGAAGCCGTTCGAACCGGCTGACCTCGACCGCATCAAGAAAGAGTTAGCCGCGCACGTAGGCCCCATGGCGCGGATATTAGTGGAAAGAGCGGCGCGCAAGGCGTCGAGCGTGCAACAGCTTTATGAGTTACTCTCGCTCGAAGTGCCGGAAGGTCAAGAACGCAAGAAGTTTCTTGCGGGGCGACGGCGCTAAGAATCGGCTTCGTCGCCGCCCTCGAGGAGCTTCATGGCACGGGCTAAACTGCGCTGCATGCGATTAAACGATGATGCAAGCACGGAGATTTCATCGCGGCCTCGCACTGGAAGATCCTCGACATCCAGTTTGCCCTGACTAATTTCGTCTGCCATGCGCGAGAGCTTGGCCACCGGCCGAATTACCGTAACAACTAAGACGGCATCCAGGATGAGCAGCGTAATCGCTGCGACTACAAGCAAGTAAACGACCAGAGTCTTGAGAGCTGTGTTAGCCATTTGGAGTGGAAGCGATTCAGGAACAGTAATGATTTGCGCGCCGATGATTTCGTTCGGCTTCCATCCAAAGCCATTATCACGGCCATAGCGCCTCACCATCGCAGCGGGCGCCACTTCCGGAGTGCTGTGACATTGAAGGCATTCGGGCTTTGCGACGAGGGGACGTGCGAAAACGAGGGAGCTTCCGGTAATGCTGGGCCGTTCTCTATAAAAATCCTTGAGATTGGAATCGTTGCGGAAATCGTTTATGATATCGGCCTCCCAATCGGTGGCGCGGTCGGCCGGATTTGTCGGATTCAGGGTTGCTTCTTTATACACGTAGTCGGGATTCCGCTTGTGCAAATAGTCGAACACCTGCGTTGCGGAGAATGCGGGGACCGTCTCCGGATAGAATTCGGTTTGCCTACGATCGAGCCTGTTGAGTAGAGGCTTGATATCCGCGGTGGTGTAGTTGCGAGTCGCGAGAGTGGTTTCCATCATCAATCTCGCTTGCTCCCGAACCCGGGTTTTTGCGTCGTTCTGCAGAAATACGTTGGCCAACCAGACGGCAACGGCGAGCCCCAGTCCAAACACAACAATAAAAATCAGGTTAAATCGCGCTAGTAGTTTCATGTCGCTCAGGTAATTAGGTGGGAAAGTGCCTCTTAGATTCTAAGAAACAAGGTAGAAGCAGGTCCATATAAACGCAAAAAAGGCCGTTCGGGGTTAACCGAACGGCCTTTTTTCTAGGACTGACTAGGGTCTATTTGGGGCAGCCGAGTGCCTTCACTTCGCTCTCCGGCAGCGGCTTG
>DASREJ010000138.1:0-21611 GCA_035652115.1 Bryobacteraceae bacterium | reverse complement strand
CACCGCGACACGCTCCAGTTGCAGTTCGCCGCCCTTCTCCGTTACCGAGATCAACGTGAAATCTGTAGTGCCGCCGCCAATATCCACCACCAGGATCAAATCGCCCGGCTTTACCTGCTCGCGCCAATTCGAATTACGTTCGATCCATGCATAGAAGGCAGCCTGCGGCTCTTCAATAATGGTGACTTCGGGATAGCCGGCTTGCTTAGCAGCACGTTGCGTCAAATCGCGCGCGGCGGCGTCGAACGATGCCGGTACGGTAATGAGAACAGTTTGGTCTTCCAGCTTCTGCGCAGGATGCGTGGCATCCCAAGCAGAACGCAGATGCAGCAGATATTGGCGAGATGCTTCTAGCGGCGAGATTTTCGCGATTCCTTCGGGTGCGGCAAGCGGCAGCAGCGGCTGTGTGGGGTCGGCGTTTTGATGTGATAGCCACGATTTGGCAGAGCTGACCAACCGGCTCGCATTTTCGACTCCTCGTAGCCGCGCCAAACGCCCCACGATGTAGTCCGGTTGTTGGTTCCAAGGAAGAGCCAAGGCTCCTTCGACAAATTCGTTAGCGCCGGGTATGTATAGCGACGAGGGCATCAGATCAAGCTCCGATACCTCGCCCGGATTGACCAACTGAGAAACAGGAAAAAGCTCAACTCTAGCCGGTTCGCTTTCCGCGATAGACGCGTAAGCCAAGGCGCTGTTGGTTGTACCGAGATCAATACCAATGATGTAGTCGGGCATGAAAAACAGCGGATGGAGTTATTCGACTTCCAACTCAGCGGGCGCAAGTATTGCCGGATCCTGCTTTCCAAGGGCCGGCAGATTTATCGATGAAGCTATCCAACCCCGATGACGCAAAGTGCCGCCAGGAACTTTCCCCGAAGGAGGAACATTGCCGATAAGCTTGATGCGATTAGGATCGGGTGCTTTTGATGCGTCGACTTTCTGAAATGTGCCTTCGACGCCGTCGATCACCGGCGCGAGCGCGACGTGACGGTTCAAGCTGGTTTTGCAATCAGAATGCAGCGTGCGAACCGCCGCGCCGATCTGATCATCTGCGTAACCAGCAATGTCTTCCATCAGAAAATCGATGAGGCGCGCATCGCGCTGCAGGATCTGAAGAATTTGAAGTGCACCGTCGCTTGCTTTGATTTTTGGCTGCTCCACCGGAAGCGGTGCCGTAACTGGCTTCACTTTTGTAAAGCCGAATTCAAGCGCAATATCCTCAGGCAGGACGCCTGAAAAAAGGATGGAAAAAAAGCTGCGAAACGCGGCTGAAACTCTTGACAATAAGACCTCTGCTAAGGTTCAGGATAACAATCCAGATGACTCGCCTTCTTCTTCTATTGTGTGCGGCCCTTGCTCCGGCAGTTTGCCAGGAAAGAATCACGATCCACGTCGATACTTCCAAAAAGCTCGGACCTATGAAACAGGTTTGGGGGTTCTTCGGCTATGACGAGCCGAACTACACCTACACGGCGGACGGAAAAAAGCTGATTGGTGAGCTCGCTGCGCTCGCGCCCCAGCCCGTTTATATTCGAACACATTTCTTGTTGGCGAGTGGAGACGCTCAATCGGCGCTGAAATGGGGATCAACAAACGCTTATACCGAAGATGCGTCCGGCAAGCCGATTTATGACTGGACCGTCATTGATCGTATCTTCGATACGTATCTACAAGCAGGAGCGAAGCCGTTTGTCGAAATCGGCTTTATGCCCGAAGCGCTATCGACGCATCCCGAGCCCTACCGGCACGAATGGCCGAAATCGAACTTCACCGGCTGGAGTTACCCGCCGAACGACTACAACAAGTGGAGCGAGCTTATCTACCACTTGACAAGGCACTGCGTGGAAAAATATGGGACCCAAGAAGCGCAAACCTGGTATTGGGAAGTTTGGAACGAACCGGATATTGCGTATTGGCACGGCACTCCGGAAGAATACGACAAGCTGTACGACTCCACGGTAAAAGCCGTGAAGCGCGCATTGCCCGCAGCGCGAGTCGGAGGGCCTGCAACAACGGGACCTGGATCACAACGTTCGACCGGTTTTTTGCGCCAGTTTTTAGAACACTGCGACAAAACCGGCGCGCCGCTCGACTTCATCTCGTTTCACGCTAAAGGTCAGCCGCACGTTGTGGACGGGCATGTTCGAATGGGACTCACGCAGGAATTGAACAATGTGCAGAATGGTGTCGAAATCGTCCGCAGTTTCCAAAAGTTTGCTTCACTGCCGATTATTTTGAGCGAGGCGGATCCCGAAGGCTGCGCAGCTTGTTCGCAGGAACACTACCCGCAGAACGCATACCGCAATGGATCGCTATATCCTGCTTACGACGCGGCTGCGCTAGATGGAATTCTGAAGATTGCCGCGCGCTCCCGGGCAAACGTTGCGGGCATGCTGACGTGGGCGTTTGAGTTTGAAGCTCAACCTTATTTCGCTGGATTTCGCGAATTAGCAACGAACGGAATCGACAAACCGATTTTGAATCTCTTTCGGATGCTCGGGCAGATGACTGGCGACCGTATCGAATCAACCGATTCACTCGTGGTCGCGAATGATCACACGATTTCCGTATTGGTGTGGAATTTTCAAGCGGATGATGTCGCCGGGCCTGCTCAGCCCGTTTCCATCGCTGTGACACAACAGAAGACTTCACCCCAGCGCGTTCTTATGCGGCAATTTCGCATTGATGATGAGCACAGTAACGCCTACACGGCGTGGCGGAGAATGGGGTCGCCACAGAAACCCACGGCCGAACAGTATGAGGAATTAGAACGCGCTGGACAACTGCAATTGTTTGAATCGCCGAAGTGGATTTCGGCGCAGCACGGCTCGCTTGAGACATCGTTTGATTTGCCGCGCAATGCGGTTTCGCTGGTTCAGTTTAGTTGGTAAATGCTGATTCTCTGAAACAATCTGGCATTTGTCTGTCTCAAGTGGATAGGAGGACTATGCCTACAAAGAAAAAAAGCAGCAGCAAGCGTTCTTCATCGGGATCGAGTTCTAAATCGAAACGCACTACCAAAGGCAAGATGCAAAAAGTGATGCATGAATACAAGCATCATGATTTGAAATCGGGCCGCAGCGGCAAGAGCGTTAAGAGCCGGAAGCAAGCGATCGCGATTGGACTGAGCGAGGCGCGGAAAGCAGGCGCGAAGATTCCGAAGAAAGGGGCGAGCAAGAAATCCAGTTCGACGAAAAAAAGCAGCGCGAAGAAATCTTCTTCGAAGAAGTCTTCGAAAAAATAAAAACCCGCCCGAGTTGAATCGGGCGGGTGAAGCTGTTCGGAATTGGACTTGTTTCTTAGTAGTCCATCTCAGGGCCATGACCGGCCGGAGGACCACCAGCATTGGATTTCTTTTCCGGCACTTCAGCAATCATCGCTTCGGTGGTCAGCATTAGTGCACTGATCGAAGCGGCGTGCTGCAGGGCAGAGCGAGTCACCTTGGTCGGGTCGATAACGCCAGACTTCACCAGGTCTTCGAACTGGCCGGTCGCAGCGTTGAAGCCGAAGTTGGCCTCCCCGTTCGAGCGAACTTTCTCAATGATGATGGCGCCTTCATAACCCGCATTTCCGGCAATTTGACGAAGCGGCTCTTCACTCGCTTTGCGGATGATGTCGATACCGATCTGCTCGTCGCCCTCCGCCTTGAGATTGCTGAGGGTCTTACCGGCTCGCAACAATGCCACGCCGCCGCCAGGAACGATGCCCTCTTCGACGGCTGCACGGGTTGCATGCAGAGCATCTTCGACACGGGCCTTCTTTTCTTTCATTTCGGTTTCGGTAGCAGCGCCAACCTTGATGACTGCTACACCACCGGCGAGCTTTGCCAGGCGCTCTTGCAGTTTCTCGCGATCGTAGTCAGATGTTGTTTCATCGATCTGAGTACGGAGTTGCTTGATGCGGCCTTCGATAGCCTTCTGGGAGCCAGCGCCATCGACGATGGTGGTGTTGTCTTTGTCCACGGTCACGCGCTTCGCACGGCCGAGATCTTCCAGGCGAACACCTTCCAGCTTAATGCCGGTTTCCTCCATCAAGGCCTTGCCACCAGTAAGGACGGCAATGTCTTCGAGCATCGCTTTGCGGCGGTCGCCGAAGCCTGGAGCCTTGACGGCGCAAGCATTCAACGTGCCGCGCAGCTTGTTGACGACGAGAGTGGCTAGGGCTTCGCCTTCCACTTCCTCAGCAATCAACAGCAAGGGCTTGCCGGAGCGTGCAATCTGTTCGAGCAGCGGCAGCAGATCCTTCATGTTGCTGATCTTCTTTTCGTGGATCAGGATGTAGGGATCTTCGAGAACGGCTTCCATGCGATCCGGATCGCTGACGAAGTAAGGAGAAAGATAACCGCGGTCGAACTGCATACCGTCGACAGTATTCAGCTCGGTGGACATCGTCTTCGACTCTTCCACCGTGATCACGCCGTCTTTGCCAACCTTGTTCATCGCCTCGGCAATGATGGTGCCGATTGTCGAATCACCGTTAGCGGAAATGGTTCCCACCTGGGCGATAGCTTCGCCCGACTGAGCAACCGGCTTGGAGAGCTTCTTAACTTCTTCGACGACTGCCTCAACGGCCTTCTCGATGCCGCGCTTCAGCGCCATCGGATTTGCGCCTGCAGCCACGCTTTTGACGCCATCGCGGAAAATCGCCTGGGCCAGAATCGTCGCCGTTGTGGTGCCATCGCCAGCGATATCGGAGGTCTTCGAAGCAACCTCGCGCACCATCTGGGCGCCCATATTTTCCAGCGGGTCCTTCAGTTCCACTTCCTTGGCGACGGTGACGCCGTCCTTGGTGATTGTGGGCCCACCGAATTTCTTTTCGAGAACTACATTGCGACCCTTCGGGCCGAGCGTAACCTTCACGGCATCAGCAAGCTGATTGACGCCACGCAGAATCGCCTGACGCGAATTTTCGCTATAAACAATCTGTTTTGCAGCCATTGTTCCTTTTATTCCTCCTTCTTACTTTTTGCCGTTCTTACCGTTCGAGAGCACGCCGAGGATCTCATCCTCACGCATGATCAGGTACTCGGTTCCGTCCAGCTTAATGTCACTGCCTGAATATTTGCCAAATAGGATGCGATCCCCAACCTTGACGTCCATAGGGAGCTGCTTGCCTTCTTCGGTGCGTTTGCCGTTGCCGACTGCAACTACTTCACCCTGCTGCGGCTTTTCCTTCGCTGAATCCGGGATGTAGAGACCGCCCTGCATGGTCTCACCTTCTTCGACCCGTCTAACTACAACTCGGTCGTGTAGCGGACGAATGTCCATACTCAAAACCTCCACTGAGCCAAAACTCTAAATTTGATTGAAGTTGTCGGGCTGATCAGAATCCCGACCGCCCATGCGTAGTTTTAGCACAGTGGGCATGAGAGTGACAAGAGTGTTTTTTAAGTATTTGAAACAGAATCACTTATAATTTTGGCAATAATAGGTTGATAGCAGCATACTCATATTTTCAGAGCTTGCTGATGCGGCCATTACGCCTGTTATCCTGAAGATTCATACACCCGTCGCCATGCGGCGTATTTCCATCTTTCTTGCCCTCGCGGCGGTTCTCATTTCGGCTGCGGTTGGCTACACCTTAAAGCTACGAATCGAGAGAGCGCGTCGCGCTCGCGTGCAGCCTATGCCCGCCATAAAACCCGGACTGGATGCGATTTCTCCCAGCGGCTGGCATTGGAAAAAATCAGATCCGGAAACCGGTAAGCCGATCGTTTTGGCGGAAGCGGATTCGGCACAGGCAACCCACGATCCTTCTACGTTTGAGATTCATGGGTTGGCTATGCGGCTCTACGATAAGCAAGCCGGGGACTATACCTATATCAAGAGTGACAAGGCGTTATTCGACGAGCGTAGCGGACTTCTAAGATCCGATGGACCGGTGATGATCGTCATCAACGTTCCGGCCGACCAGGACGCCAGCAATAAAGATGTTGTGGCGAAGCGCGTTCACGTGCAGACATCCGGTGTTATTTACGAGACCAAAACAGGGAAGGCAAGTACGGATCAACCCGCATCGTTTGTCTTTACAGAAGGCGACGGTCAAGGCGTGGGTGTTGAATACGATCCGAGTGCCAAGATTCTGCATTTGAAATCAAAGGTCGCCCTTGATTGGATCGGTCACGGGCCTGCTGCAAACAAGATGCACATTGAGGCCGGCGATTTGGTCTACAAAGAAACCGAACAGAAAATCTACTTGTCGCCCTGGTCGAAAATGCGACGGCAATCGACAGTCATCCAGGCACAGAATTCTGTGGTGACGCTCGAAGAAGACTATGCAGAAACGCCAGAAAAGGCGGCCTCAGTCATTCCCGGATCGAAGAAGACGCATTTGCATGAGATTGAGAGCGATCATGCGATCGGGAGCGACGATCGCGACGGGCGACATACGGACTATTCCGCCGACAAAATGACAGCGTTGTTCGATGAAGCAGGGAATCTGGTGAACATCATTGCAGAGAACAATGCCCGTGTTGTCGCTACACAGGAAGATGCGCGTACTTCATTGACGGGCAATCGCGCGGATCTTCGCTTTGCTGTGACAGCCAAAGAGACAAATGGAGAGCCTGCGCAAGAAAGCAATTTGCATTTGGTACTAGCCGATGGCAACGCCGTTGCCGAATCGGTGCCGTTGCCAAGACCCGGAGTACAACTCGCCGAGACTCGCATTTTGCGCAGTGAGCACTTGGAACTCGAGATGAAGCCGGGCGGCAAGGAGATTCAGGAGATCCGTACGTCCACCAAAGCGCAATTGGAGTTTAAGCCGAACCGTCCGGATCAATCACATCGTATTATCGACGCGTCGCGCCTACGCGTTCTGTATGGAAAAGGCAGTTACGTTGATACATTTCTTGCGTGGAACGCTGCGATACACACGGACAAGCCCACATCAAGTGCGAAGGCTGCAACGAATGCAAACGCGAAGCCTGGCGGTCCTCCGCCACCGGCGCTTACATGGAGTGACGAGCTAAAGGCGAAATTTACTCCAGACACCAATCAAGTTGCGACAGTTGAGCAAAACGGACATTTTCGATATGAAGAGGGCGTCCGCAAAGCCTCGGCGGACAAAGCGTTGCTGGAGCAGGCAATCAACAAAATGATATTGAAAGGATCGGCTCGCGTTTCCGATGATACCGGTACGGCGGTAGCCGACACCATAGTGATGAACCAGGCGAATGGCGATATGGATGCCACCGGGCATGTTTTTTCAACACACCAGCCGGACAAAAGTCAGAAGCCTGGAACATCCATGCTGGACGATTCGAAAGCGATGCAAGCACAGGCCGATCAGATGCGGACTCGCGATAACAACACCGTCGTGCACTATCGAGGTCATGTAGTTATGTGGCAGGGCGCTAATCGGATTTCCTCCGATAAGATTGACATCGATCGCGATGAGCAATCGCTGCACGCTGTTGGGAATGTCGTCAGCGAGATGGTGGATAACAGGTCCGACGAGAGCGCGCCTGCCGCTGAGGGCACGCAAACAGTGGCGGACAAAACGACGCCCACACCGACCAGCCCGCCGATTTTTACGATTGTTCGCGCGCCGGAATTGAACTACCATGACGATTCGCGGATTGCCCTTTACAGTGGCGGCGTCAAATTAACTCGCGAAAAGATGACGGTGGCCGCGGATGAAGTGAAGGCGTTCTTGACACCGAAGACTAGTGACAATTCCAACCAATCGTCGTTGGATCACGCGTTTGCCACGGGGAAGGTGACTGTTTCGCAGGTCTTGCCGGGAAATCGCACGCGCGTGGGGACATCCGATCGTTGCGAGTACTACACCAAGGACAGCAAAGTAGTTCTAAACGGTGGCGCGCCGCAAGTAGTGGACAGCCAGAAAGGCCTCACGAAGGGTACGCAGCTTACTTATTTCAGCGACGACGATCATCTCATTGTCGAAGGCGCAAAGAAAGATCTCGCTTACACGCGAATGAAGAAGAAGTAATCGAGCACAAGCGAGGTGTCTACTATTATGGGACTGCAAGCGAGCTAACGCGCTACGCCCGGGTGGCGAAATCGGCAGACGCAAAGGACTTAAAATCCTTTTCGCCGCAAGGCGAGTGCGGGTTCAAGTCCCGCCCCGGGCACCAACTGAAACTACCGCCGTTTGGCCTTGATCACGATCGGTGTTCCTTCGAATCCGAACTGCTCTCGAAGCCGGTTGATCAGGAAGCGTTCGATTGAGAAGTGCATCTTGTCGGCTTTATCGGTGAATACAACGAAGGTGGGCGGACGGATGGAAGCCTGAGTGATGTAGTAAACGCGTATATCGCTACCAAATCTGAGAGTGTCGACGAATCTGTTTAGCTCGCCGGTCGTGATCCGTTTCGACGCGGCGTCGAAGGAGCGTCGGGCCGTTGAGAAAATCCGCCGAACACCTTCAGAATTTTTCGCCGATGCAAAGATGATTGGGGCGTAATCCAGAAACTTAAGCTGATCGCGAATCGTTTCTGTGAAGGCGCGCTTGCTCTTTCCGTCAGCGGCATCCCATTTATTCACGACAATGATGACGGCGCGGCCTTCTTCGTGGGCGTAACCTGCGATGGTCGCGTCCGAGCCAACCACGCCTTCCGTCGCATCGACGATCAGAAGAACGACGTTCGCCATTCGAATATGACGTCGCGCCATCACGACGCTTAGTTTTTCCGTCATCTCCGTCGTGCGCCCTTTTCGTCGAATGCCGGCGGTGTCGACGAAGCGGTAGAACGTATTGCCCTCGCGAATTGTTTCGTCAACAGCATCGCGCGTTGTTCCAGCAATCGGGGAAACAATCGCTCGTTCGGCTCGAACCAGGGCATTCAGCAGTGTGGATTTACCAACGTTTGGACGTCCGATGATCGCCACTTTGATGCGGCGTTCCTTCGGAGCGCCTTCAGCCTCTTCTTGCTCAGTTTCAGAGGGTTGCTCCTTCGGAAACGGCGCTGTCACGCGGTCCAACAACTCATCGATCCCCAACTTGTGTTCGGCCGATATGGCCACGGGATCGCCCAAGCCGAGCGAATAGAATTCGTGGACCAGGTTCTCCCGAACTTTTGCGTCGATTTTGTTGACGACGAGCGTCAGCGGTTTATTTAGCGGCCGCAGTAGTTTCGCGAGATCGCGGTCGGCGGCTGTAATCTCAGTGCGGCCGTCGATCACATATAGAATGTGCGATGCCAAATCCAGCGCAACCCGAGCTTGCTTCAAAATCTGACTGGGAATCAGTTCCTGATCATGCGGAATGATGCCGCCCGTATCGATAACACCGAAGCGCTTGCCACGATACTCTGCTTCGCCATAGATTCGATCCCTCGTGATGCCGGGCTCGTCGCCCACAATAGAGCGTCGATCGCCAAGAATCGCATTAAACAGCGTCGACTTGCCCACATTAGGACGACCTACAATCACAACAGCCGGTAATAGTTCCTCGTCAGCCACTTTCCGCTCTCAGCTTCGCATAGATAAGTATTGGTTTCGGCTGGCGTGATGCTTTTGCATGAGACGATGAAACTTACAGATGTCGTCAGAGAACGGAACGCAGAACACGCGAAATATCGCAATTATTGCCCATGTTGATCACGGGAAAACCACCTTGGTGGACGCTATGCTGCGGCAGAGCGGCATTTTCCGCGCGAACGAAGAAGTCGCGGACCGCGTGATGGACTCCAATGAATTGGAACGCGAACGTGGCATCACGATTCTGGCAAAAACCACCGGCGTCCGTTATCACGGCACGAAAATCAACATCGTCGATACCCCAGGGCATAGTGATTTTGGTGGGGAAGTCGAGCGCGCGCTGAAAATCGTGGATGGGGTCATGTTACTGGTGGATGCCAGCGAGGGCCCGTTGCCGCAGACCCGCTATGTGCTGATGAAAGCTCTGGAAGCAAAGCTTCCGCCTGTCGTCGTAATCAACAAAATAGATCGGCCGGATGCGCGCGTGCAGGAGGTTTTGAACGAAATCTACGATCTGTTTATCGACCTCGATGCAACCGACGATCAGTTAGATTTTCCCGTCGTATACACCAACGGCAGGGCCGGTATCGCCAAGCGTGAACTTGCCGACGCGAGCGAAAATCTTCAGCCGCTCTTTGAAACGATTTTGAAGCATATCCCAGCTCCCAAGGGCGATTCGCAAGGCACGCTGCAATTGCTGGTTGCGAATCTCGATTACAGCGATTATCTGGGTCGTTTGGCCATCGGACGCGTGTTCAATGGAACCCTTAGGCACGGCGATGAAGTCGGAATTGTGAAGCTGGACGGTGCGATTCAGAAGACCCGCATCACAAAGCTCTATTCGTTCGAAGGCCTGAAGCGCGTCGATGAGACCGTTGGAAAGACTGGAGACGTGCTTGCGATTGCAGGCGTTGAAGGAATCACGATTGGGGAGACCGTCACCAGCGCCGAGACTCCGACGGCCCTGCCAAAAATTCAAATCGACGAGCCCACCATCGCAATGACATTTACCATTAACAACTCGCCTTTTGCGGGCCGCGAAGGCGAGTACGTCACCTCCCGCAATCTTCGTGACCGGCTGGATAAGGAACTGCTCACCAATGTTTCCATCAAAGTGGAGGAGGCGGGCGGACCGGACGCGTTCAAGGTAATGGGCCGCGGCGAACTGCAGCTCGCAATTCTCATTGAAATGATGCGGCGTGAAGGCTACGAACTGCAGGTGGGCAAGCCGGAAATCTTGACGCGCAAGATCGATGGCGTGTTGCATGAGCCACAAGAACTGCTGGTTATCGATTGCCCGGAAGAGTTTATCGGTGTCGTCATCGAGAAGATGGGTTCGCGCAAGGGCAAAATGTCGAAAATGGTCAATCACGGCTCAGGACGAGTGCGTCTCGAGTTCCTGATTCCATCGCGCGGCCTGATTGGGATTCGCAGCGAGATGCTGACGGATACCAAAGGCACAGCGATCATGAACTCGCTCTTTCACGGCTACGTGGAATGGCAAGGCGATATCGCAATGCGGCCCACCGGATCTCTGGTTGCCGACCGTGCCGGTGTCGCAACCAGCTACGCAATTTACAACTTGCAGGAGCGCGGGGTTATCTTCATTTCGCCCGGCACAGAAGTGTACGAAGGCATGATTATCGGCGAAAATGCGCGGGACGCCGATCTGGACGTAAATATCGTTAAGGAGAAAAAGTTGACGAATATGCGCGCGTCCACTTCGGACGAAGCAATTCGTTTAGTGCCGCCGAAAATTCTGAATCTCGAGCAAGCCATTGAATTTATCGCCGAAGACGAGTTCGTCGAAATAACTCCAAAGTCGATTCGACTTCGAAAAAAAATCTTGAAATCTAATCAGCGCTAACAATTAGGCTAGCTCGGGCAATAAGAACCGCCACGATTCGTCAAAAGACTTCATGACGGCTTCTGCCGCGAGATAGCCGCTGCGCACCGCGCCTTCCATCGTTGCAGGCCACCCGGAGTGCGTCCAGTCGCCAGCAAGAAAAAGATTTGGCAGTTCTGTCGCGCTATGCGGCCGTAAATTCTCGAGCTTCGGTGTAGCGGAAAACGTCGCGCGTACCTCTTTAACCACGTGAGCCCGCTCCATTATCGCGTCTTTTGCCCTAGGAAAGAATTCTTTCAATTCGCATAGCGCAAGATCGATGACATCTGCTCGCGACATTTCTGTGAGTGTGCGGGATGCGCTGACGACGAGTTGTATGTAGCGGCCGCCATCCTTGTTGAACATCCATTGAATCGTGCGATCCAGCAGCGTTGCATGCGGCAAATTCGTTACCGGCCTATCAAACCAAAGATGAATGCCTGTAATGGGCGAGTGGCTGAAAGGTGACAGGTCAATCTGAAGTCCTGGTGCGAGTGCTGCAATCCGGTCAAACGGCACAGCTAACACATAAGCATCTGCCGTCACCCATTCACCATTCGCTAGAAGCCCGGTAACGCGTCCGTCTTCAATTCGCATTTGCTGCACGTTTGTGCGGCGCTGGATCCGAACGTGGGGATGACGCGACCACGCTCTCTCGGAATACAACTCCGCCAGCGGCACCGCCGGAACTCCCATCTCGTACGAATCGGCGCGCGCCAGAAAGCCCAAATAAAAAACCTGTAAGCCGTGGCTCGCTGCCATACGGTCAAGATCTTCGTTGATGGCACTAACCAATATCTGCTTCCAAAACCGCTCAATCACCGGCTGAGGCTGTTTTTTTTCGCGCAACCAATCGAGCATCGTGATGCGGTCAAGATCGGCGCGCTTGCCGTATTCGTAACGAATCGCGAGCAGAGCGCTGGCAACGGCCATTTTCCCTGAAATGCTCAAAAAGCGAAGCTTTGCGAATGAGCCAGTGAAGTGAAGCGGGGCGGGCAAGGATCCGCGCCGCATGATGGACATTCGTCCACCGGGTTCGATCCAATAAAACTCACGATAAAACCGAATGCGATCTCGCGCATCAAGGCGGTTGTAGAAGTCAAGAAGATTCGTGCAGCAGCGCAACAGCACGTGCTGGCAGTTATCAATTGTCGGGCTGTTTTCGTCGGCAGTGTTAAGCGGATACGAAGTGGCGCGTCCGCCCAAAAACGGCCGTGATTCAAATACTGTGACCTTCTGTTCAGCCGATCCAAGCGCCACCGCTGCAGCAAGCCCTGAAAGGCCGCCGCCTACAACGGCTACAGTGTGTTCACCTGGCAAATAGTTTAACGAGTCTCCACAGCTTCGCCCGCGTGCGCGTAATGTTCAATCATGTTTTCCATTAATCGCAAGCCGCAATTGCGCTCGAGCGTCAAGATAGATTCCGGATGGAACTGCACGGCCTCTATGGGGAGATCGCGGTGACGGACGCCCATGATGATTCCGTCCTCGGATTCCGCCGTTATTTCAAGGCATCCTGGAAAGCTCGCGCGATTTGCATAGAGTGAATGGTAACGCCCCACGCGAAATGGGGAAGGAAGACCGCTGAATACTCCGTGCCCGTTATGCGTCACCATGGAGTGTTTGCCGTGCATCGGATAGCCAAGTACTTCGAGTTCACCGCCGAAAGCTTCCACAATTCCCTGCAGTCCCAGACATACGCCAAAAATCGGGATGTCCCGCTTCGCGAGGGCCTTTACCAGCTCCGGTACACCGAAGTCTGATGGCCGCGCAGGGCCAGGTGAAATAAGCACGATATCCGGCCGCTCCGCATCAATAACTTCGAGCGCTGCGCCGGAGCGGTACGTAGATACGCGCGCTCCCGTTTGCCGCGCATAGTTTGCCAGCGTGTGAATAAAGCAATCGTCGTTATCGACGAGCAACAGATGAACGCCTTCACCCACGCGGCGCATCCGATGATCCTCGTTCGAACTATGAACAACTGGAAATAAGGTTCGGAAAAAATTCGTAGCCTTCAATCGGCACTCGGCGTCTTCGGCCGCCGGATCGGAATCGTACAACAACGTTGCGCCGGCGCCATAACGCGCTATCCCATCTTTGAGATGTACGGTGCGGATCGTAATGCCGGTATTGATGTCGCCGTTCAGGCTAAGCATGCCGACTGCACCGCCATACCAGCCGCGCGCATCCTTTTCCAAGTCTTCAATTGCCTGTGCCGCAGCCTTCTTCGGAGCGCCGATAACAGTGACCGCCCACATATGCGTTAAGAATGCATCCAGTGAATCGAAGCCTTCCAGCAGCGTTCCCTTTACGTGATCCACCGTGTGAAAGAGGCCTGCGTACGACTCGATCAAACGGCGGCCAACCACTCGGACAGAACCGGGAACGCAGACGCGAGATTTGTCGTTTCGATCCACGTCGCTGCACATGGTGAGCTCCGATTCCTCTTTCGTGGAGTTCAGCAACTCACGAATGCTTTCTGCGTCGCGCAGCGGATCGCCGGAACGGCGCGCCGTACCTGCAATAGGACAGGTCTCTACGGTGTGGCCTTCTACACGAACAAACATCTCCGGCGACGCGCCGATTAACTGTTCATCGCCCATCTGCAGAATAAACTCATACGGGCTCGGGCTCGATTTCTGGATACGCTGGAACAATTCCGAAGCGCTTCCGTGAAATGGGGCGCTGAAGGTCTGGCGCAATACAACCTCGTAATAGTTGCCTTGGCGCATGCCCTCGCGCACCGTCTCCACCTTCGCTTCGTACTGTTCCGGTGTATGATCCGAAACAATTTCGGCGCGATTTGGACCTAACCGGCTTGTCCTAAGCGGCGCAGCGCTGCGCGGCAATCCTTCGGTGGTTCCCGCGGTACCGGAAAAATCATAGCGGAACCGCTCAATTACCTCTTTCTTGCGATCCATGAAATAAATGTCGTCGCACAAAAAGAGATGCATTCCCTTATGGTCATCGCGAGGCAACCGTAACCGGATGGGGTCAAATTGCAAAAGCAAGTCGTAGCCAAACGCTCCCACCAGCGCCAGCCGCGAATCCTGTGGATTGCGGAATTCTTCAACCAAAGTACGAAGCAATGAAAAAGGCGATGGCTGCTTGCTGCGTTCTTCTTCCGGAAATCGTTCAGCCAGCGGTCTTAGATTGACGCGAATGCTGTGATTGACGCGAATGCTGTCTTGCGTGTGTTCGGTGCGCGCGCTATGCGGGTGCTTTTCAAATAATGGCAGTAGCAAGGATAGCAAAACGTTGCCTCGCCGATTGAGCGCCCGAAACTCTACCGTGCGGTCCTGACCAAGAATTTCGAGGGGCGGGGCTACGCTTGCAACGTCCCAGCGCGAGTATCGCTCCGGATATTCATAACCGGACGAAAGATAAACACCGCGTTTTTTGTCTAGCTGCTGCAGAAGTCCGTTCAAACCTCGCTCGTACGGTATGGTCGAACTTGTTCTGGTTACGGTAATTCCGCGCTCAGTGGTATAGCGTAACTGCGGCATGGGCCAAAAAAGAGGCTAAAGCCCAAGAATAGCAAGGGGTGAATGCGTATCGATTTAATCTTCGATATGTGTCAAGCTGAAGTTATGGCACGCGGCTGGGAAAGTAAAGCTGTCGAGTCACAGATAGAAGCAGCAGAGACGCACAACGCACATAGAAGCCGGCCACCTATAAGCCCGGAGCAATTGAACAAACAGCGCGAACGAGAGAGCCTGGAGTTATCCAGAACTCGAGTGCTGCAGGATTTGGCTTCAGCCACCAATCCGAACTACCGGGTGTTACTCCAACGATCGCTGCAATATTTGGACGAAAAACTACGCGCTTTGGATCCGGCTGTTTAGCAGGCCAATTCTTCGCGCGTAACCTGAAGATCGCCGAGCGCGCCGAGCATCGCGAGCGCGATATTATCCGCACCGAAGAACTCTTGAGCGATCATCTGCACCTCGCCGCGCGTCACAGATTCGATGTTGTCCAGCATTTCGTCCATCGACATGAAGCGATCGAAGTATAGTTCCTGACGAGCAAGATTCGACATCCGGCTGGATGTCGATTCCAAGCTCAACATCAACGATCCCTTCAGATGATCCTTTGCGCGGCGCAGTTCATCTTCGCCTATCAATTCTTCTTTGAGCTTGCGGAATTCCTGCACTACCGAAGTCACAACTTGCTTCGCAGTTTCCGCCGCGGTACCCGCATAGACGGTAAAGCAGCCGGTATCGCTAAATAGATTCAACTCCGAGTAAACCGCGTAGGCAAGCCCTTGCTTCTCTCTGATGTTCTGAAATAGCCTGGAACTCATACCGCCGCCGAGTACCGTGTTCAGCACATACAACGGGAACCGCAGTTCGTGCGCGAGCCGGTAAGCGGGAACGCCCATCGTAATGTGCACTTGTTCCAAAGAATCTTTCTTTTTCAGAATGAGGGGTGCATACGCCTTCGGCATCATGTCCGTAGTTGCGCCGCCACGTTGCGGGAAAGAGTCGAACTTGCTGCGAACAAGCCGCACGATATCGTCGTGATCCAGATTGCCGGCCGCGGTGATCAAGATATTGCTTGGCGAATAAATACGGCCGTAGAACTCATTCACTGTGTCGGGCGTGAATTTCTTTACCGTCTCTTTAGTGCCAAGAATGGGCTTGCCTAAAGGATGACCTTTCCAGAAGTTGCTAATGAAGGTCTCGTGCAGCACAAATTCGGGCTGATCGGCCTCCATCTTGATCTCTTCGAGGATTACTCCTTTTTCCTTTTCGATATCGCCTTCGCGAAAAAGTGG
The DNA here is from genome assembly GCA_035652115.1 of Bryobacteraceae bacterium. Classification (GTDB taxonomy): domain Bacteria; phylum Acidobacteriota; class Terriglobia; order Bryobacterales; family Bryobacteraceae; genus Bog-105. Next base: position 5,506 of record DASREJ010000138.1, on the reverse strand, counting down.
ATTCTGCACCAGGTCGGCGAGTACGTCAAATGCTACGGGCAGATGCTCATCCAGCACCTTGGTGTTGAAGCTGACTAATTCTTTACTGGTGAACGCATCCAACCCGCCACCGACGGAATCTACGGAACGTGCGATGTCTTCGGCAGAACGGTTCTGAGTGCCTTTGAAGACCATGTGCTCGATGAAATGCGAGATGCCGTTTTCAATGCCGCGTTCAGCGCGCGAACCGCTGCCAATCCAAATGCCCAGTGATACGGAACGCACCGATGGCATGGATTCCGTAACGATGCGAATGCCGTTACTTAGAGTCACCCGCTCAATTTCACGCACGTGCGGGGTAGCCAATACCATATGCCAATGCCTTTCCGAGTGTACGCAGGTACACTAAAGCTATATGCTGCAAGTACTTGAGGGCCCAGCCCTGGTCGGAATGGAATTAGCCGACCTAGAGAAGCTGCTCGGCCCGGAGCAGCCCACCTATCGCGCCAAACAACTATTTGACGCACTGTATCGAAAACAAGTGGCTAATTTGTCCGAAATTTCGAATTTGCCACAAACCCTTAAAACTCAGCTAGTTAGGAAAAATCCCCTGGGCTTGCCACGCCCCGAGCGACGGTTTGATTCGAGCGATGGAACCCGCCGCTACTTGCTTAGTCTTGAGGATAACAGAACGATTGAGGCTGTCCTGATGCCTGAACCAGGGCGCGATACCATCTGCATCTCGAGCCAAGTAGGTTGTCCCGTCGATTGCAAATTCTGTCTCACCGCTCTGATGGGGCTCGAACGCAATCTCACGGCTGGTGAAATCGTGGGCCAAGTGCTTTACATTGGCCGCGAGAATGGGCTTAAGGCCGCGGACACCCGCATGAATGTCGTGATGATGGGCATGGGCGAGCCGCTGCTCAACCTGGAAAACGTTTTAAAAGCCACGCGCCTGCTAACAGACAAGCAGGGCATTGGTATGTCCGAAAAGCGAATAACGGTGTCGACCTCGGGCATCGTGCCCAAGATGATCGAGCTGGGCAATGCCGAAATTAGACCGAAGCTAGCTATCTCGCTCAATGCCTCCACTGAAGAGCAGCGCCGGCGTCTGATGCCGATTACAAGGAAGTACCATTTAGCCGATCTAATTGAGGCTTGCCGGGCTTATCCGCTTAGACCGTGGGAGAAGCTGACCTTCGAATATGTGTTGCTGCGTGGAGTGAATGATTCCGATGCGGATGCTAAGCGTGTCGTACGGTTGTTAGGCCATTTGAATTGCAAAGTGAATCTGATTGCGTTAAATCCCGGTCCCGGTATTCCATTCGAGACTCCAGATCCGGAGCGAGTGGCAAGCTTTCAAGCAATCGTTCGCCGGGTAGTCCCGTGCTTTATCCGCAAACCGCGTGGGCGCGATATCTTTGCGGCCTGTGGGCAGTTGAAGAGAGAAGCGGTTGATCTGGTAAGCGTCGGCCCTTCGGTTTCGGAAGTTGCGCATTGAGACAGCCCCTATGGCGCAACCGGCCTGGGATGCGATGCGGTGCTCCCCTCGGTGAGTCCAAGCGCCCATTTGATCGCCTCGAAGTACATCTTTTGAATGTCGGGATCGTCCCACGATTCCTTTGTGTGTCCTAAAGTCGAATAAAAAACCCGGCCTTTGCCGTACATCTTTGCCCAAGCGACCGCAAAATCGCGGTCGGTCCGATGAATTCCCGGCGTCGAAAAATTGAGCTCGCTGGGATCGAGGCTTAGCAGGACATTTACCTTGTCGCGAGACCAGTCCTTGGGCTGATAGATCTCGTCATACTTGGAGAATTCTTTCGGAAAGTGGCGGACGGCAGGGAAACTAGGATCTTCATTAATGATGGGCGCTTGAAATGTCCTCCAAGGATGTTGGTCGAAATAGCCCCCGATCATCTCGCCGTACTGCGGCCATTTAAAATTCACATCGAGCGCCGCATGCACGCCGACAAAGCCTTTGCCGTCGTCGTGAATGAATGACAGCATGTCGCGCTTTTGAGCATCGGTTAGATCCATCTCACCGGTTGGGCTTGCAAAAACCAGTGCGTCGAAATAGTTCAACGTTTTCATGTTCCGCGCTTTGGGATCGGTTTTCGTGATGAGTTCGGTGTCGGTGCGCAGCATAGTGTCCCAAAGCCGCGAATCGTGGCCCATTTTCCAAATTGTCCCCATTGAATCCGGAATCGAATCGTGCTCGAAGCCAGTGGTCTGCGCGATCACTAGAACACGAAATGTGTGAAAAGTCTGAGCGGCAGGAGCTCTGGGCGCATCCGCCTGCGCAGTGAGAAACAAAGCCGCGACAGACACGAGACAAACAAAAAGAGCCATTCTTGTAAAGATTCGAGTCATCACACGTAGCTTACTCTGAGTACAATACCGGTTGTCTTCATTTTTCCGGCCGCTTTTGCGGTTTCTTTTTCACCTCCACTACTTCGGCCCTTTTGTTATGGGGGTGATGGATTCTTCATTCCTCTTTTTACCTTTTGGCAACGATCTGCTTGTCGTCGCATTTGTCGCGCGAAATCACGATGGCTGGCCGTTTTATGTGTTATCGGCGGTATGCGGCGCAACCCTGGGTGTGGTCCTTCTGGATCTGGTGGCGCGACGCGCCGGTGAGGCTGGCATTGAAAAGATGGCCGGACAAAAACGATTCGAGTCGCTCAAAAAGCGATTCGAAAAACATGGCGGTTGGGGAGTGGCTTTGGCTTGTCTTGCGCCGCCGCCATTTCCGTTCACCATGGTGATTGCGGCAACCAGCGCCTTAGGTTATCCGAGGCTGAAATTACTTGGAATAGTCGCGGCCAGCCGTGCCGCGCGCTTCACTATCTTGAGCCTGTTAGCGGTTCGCTACGGACGGCGCATTCTGGGCATCATGAACACGCCTGAGTTCAAATGGGCCATGATTGCGTTCACAATGTTGTGCATTGTTGGCAGCATCTTCTCCGTCATGAAGTGGCTGAAGGGACGCAGATCGTGGCGAGAAGCGCGAGCGGCGGCATAGAGCGCGGCAAGAGTCCTAAACCGGTTCATAATCAACCCTGCGAATAGATGCTTTGTGCGCTCGTTTCTTGGGCTGATAGCGGATGCGCCAGATAGTCGCAATGACGATCAGCAGCGCACAGATCTCCACCAGGACTTTTTCGCCGTCGAGAAGATCCGGAGGATTGTTCTTCAATTCCGGGTCGATCAAAATTCCGTGCGTAAATACCAGAGCTGCTGCGGCGTAAGAAACATAATGCAGCTTTTTCCAAAGCCTGCTACCCAGACGCGAACGAAAATAGGAAGTAACTACAACGAAGACCACACAATAAAAAGCCAGCGCGCCGAGGGTGTTATAAAACGTCTGCTTCGGTGAATTTATTGGTACCAGGACATCTATGATGCGAAAACCGGCGGTACTCGAAAGTAGAAGCAAGATAGGGTGCAAGAATACAAGGCCCAGCGCAATATAAGCCGTCCAGTTGTGGACATCAAATATGGGTAAACGCCGGTGAGGCCAACTACGGACAGTGTTATAGCGCGCCGAAAGTAGCAGCCCAAGCAAGATGTTGATGGTCAGCAACACCATCGCTACAAGGCCGGCATCGCTCGAAAGATCGATTGCACTCATGAGCCGGAAGGTTCAAGATAGCATTCCGGAAGCTTTGCGAAATTACTTTCGATTACTACCGACGTAGTATCGCAGACCTACAAAAACGCCGGAGAGTGTGTCCGTAAAATATTGTTCTGCTTGCGGAGAGGTTTTGAAATGATACGCCTTCTCGCCCGCGATTAACTCGAATTTGTTGAAGCGAACGGCGATGTCTGCTTGTGCATCCCAAATCACGCTGTGATGAGGTATACCGAAGCCGGACCCTTTCACCTCCCAGCGAAATTTGCCACCCAAGGACTGCTCAAATTCAACGCCCAAAGTAGGCAGAAACACGTTTTTCGATCCATTTGCAGTATTGTCATCGACGTTGCCGCTAGAATCTGTCGTAACTGGCTTGAAAGGCGCGGCAATGTTGGTGCCAATGGTGGTGAACTGCAATTCGTACAGTGTCTTGAAATGAATATTCCCAGGCGCCCTTCGCCACGTATACGAAAGATAGTCCCACGAAATTTTCGCGCTTTGCACGTTGTAGTGAGCGGCTAAATAATCACCTGCGTTGTACGGCGTGCCAAACAGCGTCACGGCTTGTGTTGGCGTGCTGTTGGCGTTACCTAACACGCGAAAGTAGGACACCCGCAGCGTATTAGAGTGCCCGGTCGGAATCCCGATTTCGCCCCCGAGCCCATAGTCTGAATTGCCGGGATAATCGAGCCCTTCAAAACTCACAGCCGTTGCGCCGCCGCGCAGTGTTGGCTGTGCCCGATTCATCCAGTACATGGGCTCGATCGAAAAGCCGCCGTCTTCCAGCACAGGCGGCTCCTGCGGCGGAGGCGTAGAATGGGGCGCAACGTTTTGCTGCGGTGTTGAAGGAGCCGTTTGCGCGGGAGATGGAGGTGGAGGTTGAACAGGTTGTTGATTTCCCGGTTGAGTTGACTGCTGGGGCATCGCTGGCAACGCGAAGATCAAGGCAATAAAAGTGAGTTTTAAGAGACTGGCTCTGTCGAAAGACATTGATTCCCTGGACGCGTTTGTAATTTTACCGGTTTCTAAATGTTGGTAATGCTAACTATATGATCGGTATCCAGATCACCTCGTTCGGCGGCCCCGAAGTTCTAAAATCCACAGAGTTTCCAAAACCTGCCGCAAAAGAAGGCGAAATAGTAATTCGCGTCGAAGCTGCGGGAGTTGCACGGGCTGACACGCTGCAGCGGCAGGGCAAATATCCGCCGCCGCCGGGTGCATCGGAAATTCCAGGGCTCGATGTCGCCGGCATAGTCGATTCTGTCGCTTCAAGTGTCGGCGGTTTCAATCCTGGCGATCGTGTTTGCGCAATCCTTACTGGTGGTGGCTACGCGGAGTTCTGCGCCGTTCCCGCAACGCAGGTGCTGCCCATACCGGACGGATGGTCTTATGTAGAAGCTGCAACTTTGCCGGAAAATTTGTTCACGGTTTACGACAACCTGATTACGCGCGCCGGATTGAAGAGTGGCGAGACCGCCCTTATTCACGGCGGCAGCAGCGGTATCGGTACCATGGCCATCATGCTCAGTCGCGCGTGGGGTGCAACTGCGCTTGTGACAGCGGGAACTAATGAAAAATGTGCAGAGTGCGTGTCTCTTGGAGCGGCTCAAGGGATCAACTACAAGCAATCGGATTTCGTTGCTGAGGCGAAACGGTTTACGAATGGGAACGGCGTCGATGTCGTGCTCGATCTGGTAGGCGGATCGTATTTGCCCCGAAACTTGGACGTATTGGCCCCCGAGGGACGCGTGGTGATCATTGCCTCGCATGGCGGAAGAACCGGTGAATTGGATATTGCAAAGCTGATGTCCAAAAGAGCGCGCGTGATGGGTTCTACTATGCGCGCACGGACACCGGCGCAAAAAGGTGAAGTCACCCGCCGTCTCCTTCGCG
>DASREJ010000137.1:0-22022 GCA_035652115.1 Bryobacteraceae bacterium | reverse complement strand
AGGGCAGGCAGATACGCACCGCCTGCTATGCACGGGCCCATTACAGCAGCGATCTGCGGAATGTGCATGCGGCGGCGCATCAGTGAGTTGTAATAAAAAATTCGCGCAGCGCCGTACTGGCCAGGGAAGATGCCGTCCTGTAGCGGCAAGTTGACTCCCGCGGAATCGACCAAATAAACGATGGGCACGCGATTACGCATGGCGATCTCTTGCGCACGAAGAATTTTCGTGATGGTCTCTGGCCACCAGGCGCCAGCTTTGACCGTGGCATCATTTGCAACTACGACAGCCGGACGGCCTTCGATTTTCACCAATCCCGTTACCACGCCGGCTGCGGGCGCTTGTCCATCGTAGCGGTCATAGGCAATCAGCAGACCGATCTCGAGGAACATCGTTCCCGGGTCGATTAATCGCTCGATGCGCTCGCGGGCAGTGAGCTTGCCTTCGTTATGCTGCTTTTCAATCTTGCGGGCGCCTCCGCCCTCTCGAAGTTTTTGTTCGAGGTCACGAAGCTCCTCCGTGAGGCGCCGCAAATCACGGGCAAAACGCTGCATTGAATATTCGATTTAGGTCTACGCTAAGTGCTAGAATTCCCTGAGCACCTGTTAGTCTAACAGTCATGCTGGGGATCGACGAGCGCGCTCTGCGTATCGTCTGGACGATTTTTCTTTTCGCGCTGCTGCTGGCGCTGATCTACTATATCCGCGACATCATACTTATCTTCGCAGGCGCGGTATTTCTCGCCTACATGCTTTCACCTATCGTGGCATTGGTTGAAAAATTTATGCCTAAGCGCCGCGGCATCGCACTTACGATCGTTTACTGCATATTGATCGGACTGCTAGTGCTGCTGGGCTTTGAGTTGATTCCCACGTTGGCCGCTCAGGCCGCCAGCTTGCTAACGCGGCTGCCTACGCTGGTCAGCGGCGGTGGCTTAGCGCACCTCTGGTTACCACATTGGCTGGAGCCAATGCGGGAACAAGTCATTGCCGCAATGAATCGGGAAGCAACGGATTTGCAGACAAAAGCCGTGCCATTCCTTCAGCAGGTCAGCACAAAGATTTTGTCGGGCCTGGGCGAAATTCTGCCGGTAATTTTGATTCCGATATTGGCCTTCTTCTTTCTGAAAGATGCGCGCATGATACGAAACTCGCTGCTTGCGCAGGCCGACGACGGACATGAGCGAACGACGCTCGACAACATTTTGCAGGATATCCACGTAGTTCTGCAAAGCTATATGAGGACGCTGGTCATGCTTGCCGTGGCTTCGTTTGCGGCGTGGGCGATTTTTCTTAGCGTAATGCGCTATCCATACGAGTTGCTGCTGGCCGGGCTGGCCGGCATTTTGGAGTTCATACCGGTTGTTGGACCGGCAGCGGCACTCGTCATTATGGTTCTAGTCGTATTGGTGACAGGTTCCGGCGGACTTATCTGGATTGTGGTTTTCTGGGGCGCATTCCGGATTTTTCAAGATTACGTTCTGAACCCATACCTGATGAGTGCCGGAGTGGAAATGCACCCGCTGTTGGTGTTATTCGGTGTTCTCGCCGGAGAAAAAATCGGGGGCATTGCGGGAATGTTTTTTTCGGTTCCGGTGATGGCGATCTTGCGAGTCATTTATGACCGTCTGCGAGAAACGCATCATCGCAAACAACTGACCGCTGCGTGAATACTGGAAATTAGGAATGGTGGACGGGTGAAGGCTCACGCAAGTTGATCGGGGGCAACCAATCCTTTCACAATTGCTCGTGGGGAGTGGAGCGCACGAAAAATTGCAGGCCTCGAGTCAAAAATCTGGCCAATCCGTACTGTCTCAGGAGCCGTACTGGCCTGCCTAACCAATAAAACGGCTCGGGCAATCTGCCGTGCCCCAGAACGCGATCATTGTCATTCGGCAGAATGAGCGCCAATATGAACTTGGAATGAAGCCCAAAACGTTCCACCGAACTGTCGCGCATCTGTACTCGGAACCATTCGACGAAAACTCGATCGCTGACGGGCTCAGAATTGAGGGTATCGACGTGATCTATATAGTACCGGCGCTGTAGCTCCGCGGCAACCGCTGCCAGGATTGGATCGCTCGCGATGGCGGACGCAACCGGCTGCGGCAGGTCCACTTGAAGTAGCCGCTCTGCCATGCACAAGGATAGTAGAACAAGACGCTTGCGTCCCAACTTGCCGGCTTCACACAGGACGCAATTCCAGTCGAGATCCGTAAAGACGTGTACAAAGGCAGCGATGTCGCAAACCCACTTCAATGATGACCAGCGATGTCGGAAACCATGGATGGCAAGCAGGAGGAACATGCGCGCGGGTGACGGGAGCGGTATTTCGCCGCGTTCGGGCGGACTTTTCGACTCCGGTCGCCAAAGCGTCGCGCGAGCAAGCCGAGCATCGAGCGACGCCTCGCAGGCGGACCAATGCAGTTCCAACTGAATACCGGTTCCTGGCTGACAAAAACCAAGATCTTTGCAGTCGTCTAGCTGAGTGCCCTCAAGACTTTTGAGTAACACATATCCGCGATCACGAAGCACCTTCGAGGCTCGACCAACATCAGATCTCTTCACAAAGAGATCAAGATCCGCAATGTGGCGAGCGGCTAGACTGCCATAAAGAACTTTTGTCCAGGCCGGCCCTTTGAACGGCATAGCGGCGATACCGCACAACCTGAGCGCTTCGAGAACTGCCGATAATTCCGAAGCAAGCGAAAGGTTGTGGGCAACGATCGTTCGCCTCCAGACCGCAAGCCAGCCATGAACTTGCGAAGGAACCCAATCCAAATCCCGCAACGCGGCATCGACAAAAGTTATAACCTGGTGACGCTGCGCCAACTCCAGCAAATGCGCCCACTTGAATGCCGCAGGCACTGGATTGAGAGACGAGGAACCCGACTTAAAGTTTTGTCGGACGCAACGCAGAAGTAGGTCCCATTCACCGGCGCTATTTTCCCGCTCCGTCGACTCGGGGAGTACTGCATGCGCGCAAAGAGTTTGCAAGATTCACCTCCGGCTAAGCTTTGCCTCGATTTTTCTCACTATGTCGGAGGGAACGTAGCAAACACGAACGTGCGATTCATCCTGATTGACAAATATGGCGGTAGTCTGGCCGAAGGGCGCCATTGAAAACGGGATGTCTTTTCTGACCATCACTACTTTTTTGTCGGCGAGCATACCAGTAACTGCGCGCCGGTCACTGCGAGCGAGAGCTGCATAAAAAACAACCGAGTCATGCCAATCTGGCGCACAAGGCAGTGCGAAAGGCAACCGCATCGATTCGGTACGCGTGGTTGCGGGCACAGCGGAATTGCGCTTCACCAGCCGCACCGCTGCTGCAGTCGAGACCAGCGCGACGAATAGGACAGCTCCCCACAGCCATCGCTTCGATCTGCGACTACGGGTCCGCGCTCCAGACAATTCAGCGAGCCTCAATGATACACGCGGTTTGCGGCATCAGGTAGAGTGGATCGCCTTATGGCAGCGGAGGAAGCCCGAGAATCTGGATCACTCCGTCAAGGTCTTGAATCTCTTGGGGATATTGTCCCTGCAAAAATTCAAGACCCGCTCGTCCGAGGTCAGACTGCGCCGTCCCGGAACGCCAATAGGCAGGATTGGGCAGTGCCTCGGCTGTGACGGTGTTAAGGTCAACGAAAGCTTGCTGGGGTGTAATCCTGGAACTGGCCATCGCCGGAGTGGGCGCCAATACAGAAGCGACGAGCGGAACTAACGCAGCCGAAACGCTGCCTAAAGCGAGTTTCCGCGCCACTTCCCGGCGCGAGGGCATCTGTACGCTCACTTCGGTTTCGACAGACTGAAGCAATCCCGCCCGGCTAAGTTCTTGCAAGGCGAGAAGGACCACATCCACATCTGCTGGCATCGCGAGTTCGTCGTGAAGGATACGGGCAAGATCCCCAACGGACTTCTCGCCATTAGCTTTTTCCCAAACCAGCGCCACCGTCCGATTGAGACTGTGCGCCTTGTGGTTCAGCTTGTCGTAAAGAATGGTTTCGGAGCCCACGGTCTCGGCAAAGACCCCATCTCGCCGTGCGCATGGATTTTTCATATAGTTCCTTTCTAGTTATTGGTGCTGTCGAGCAGCGTTCTATCCACAAATCGAATAATTGCTTGCGCCGCCTTATCAGCATCCCCGCGTTCGAAGTACAATCCGATCGCGGAATTTACGGCCAGCTTCAAGGTCTTAACGGTCAGTTCCGACTGCCTACGCACAGCGACAGTGTTTGCGAGCAGTGTAAGAAGTGTTTGTCCGCGCGTGAGCAGTCTCGGATAGCGCATGGTTGGAGCGTTGTACGGGACGGTTAGGACCCACCCCAGCGGGAGCGGACCAGGGGAATCGTGATGAGACATAGCACCCGCTGCAGAAGTAAAGCTCTCTTTATCTAACATGTCTGGCCGCAAACGGAGCGGCCTCGCAAAACTATAAATTCGGCCATCTAAACCGACAACCGCATATTCATCCGAATAATAGGCCGCGCCCGCCGCCACGAGTGCTGCAACCAGTGTGCTTTTTCCGCTATTTGACGGGCCAGGAATAACGAGGGCCCTGCCTCGCCAAGCCACAACACCCGCGTGAACAAATACAGCCTTTTCAGTAAGAGTGGCTAGCTGCTGATGAGCCTGCGACTCAAGAGCAAGCACGGCAAGATGGATATCAGCCGAGGAAAAGAAAGGCGTGCCATTCTCGGTTACGGTGAAGTGGGGTTCTCCGTGGGCGGAAGTTGTTCGGCTGAACTCGAAAACGATATTTGGCTCGACGGTCGAGTGCTCCATTTTTACACCCGGAACCAAGGTTGGCAGATAGTGGAGCACATCGGGGCAGGCACGAATCCCGATAGACATTCCGTATGCTCGACACGACACAATTTGGTCTTGTTCGAGCGTAGGATGGCGCACGACATTTCCCACAAATTGATTTGCCCCAACCGCCATTCGAATTCGCGGACAAACTGCCGCGCCCTCCACATCATTCAGCACGAGCGTCACCAACCGTTCCATTGACAATGCTGCTTACCCCATCGAACGATGGAAATAATAGAAAACCAAACTACATTTGGTATGGGACGTACCGCAGGTACCGTGACCGTGGGCCCATCCTCGGCGAAAAAATCGGAATAATCCCCGAACATTGTCCCGGCTGCGAACGATTTAGCAACTTTAACCTCCGGTCTTCAATATTCACCTCAATACTCCACATATCTAAACGGGAAGTCGGCCTAACTTTCGTTATGTGGGTTACCCTACAATCCTATTTGCGATCATGGCGCGGTGCGGCATCTGTGCCGATCCGAAGTAGCATCGGACCGCGCCGACTAAATGGAGTTGTGGCGTGCGATCAGGAGATAGAAGCCTATAAACCCTTTCGGACGCCTCCGGCTTCTACGCTTTAGTACAAGATCGAGGGTAGGTATCCGCCGTTCGGCTCGTTGTAGAGCCCAACGGTCATCAACGTCATTGGATAAAGCACACGCAGGCTGTTCTCCAAACACCAACGGAACAATTCGGAGTTGCGTGTGGGGACGAGAATGCCGGGGCCGCCGAAGGTCTCGGCGGATGCAATCAACGCCTGCACGTCCAGGTTCGTTAAGCCGACTGTATGGCCGAAGAATGCGAGAGCTGAGCTGTAGCCGGTGAGTTGGCCACGGCGCTCGACGACGGAAGCTGTGTTCTGCAAGATGGCGTCTCTCAATTCGCCCGTCCTGTTATGCCCGTGGACCGTTTCGCACACGCGGGCCGCCGCTTCGAGATCGTCCATGACGGCAGGCCGGACCGTCCATCCTTCGAAGGCGCGCTTGATCGGCTGTCCCTGCATCACCGAGACCGGCTCACGGGCATCAAAACCCAGCTTCGTGTAGAGCGATAGCGAACGGTTGTGGAAAGCAGCCTGGAGCAGGCGGATACCAGCAAACCCGCGTTCGCGCGCGCGATCCATTACAGCTTGCATCAGCATTCGCCCGATGCTTCGATTTTGCGCCGATGGTGCTACTGTGATGGGGCCAACTCCGGCAATGACGGATCGTTCGTCCAAGCAATTGCTGCCCACAATCTGCCCGTCGCTTTCCGCAACTACGGTGTAGAAATGCGGATGCGAGAATACCGAGCGCATTAAGCCGATGCCGAACTCGGTCGACGGGAGATCGGGAGGGAAATTATGTTGATTGTTGATGGCAGCGAATGCATCAAAACAAATCCGGCCACACGCATCGGCGTCTTCGGGGTGTGCTCGACGAATTTTAACGGACCCAGCAGCGGTTGAGATGGACATTTAGACTGAAGCCTTTGGAGCAGCACTATATCTTTGGAGCAGCACTATATTACGACGGTGGCAGCAAAGCTCATCTCTTATTTTTGCGCGATGCTGGGAACAGCTTGCAGCCAATCGGCGGTTTGTTCGAGCACAATGAAGCGAGGGTCCTGGCGCAATGACGTTAAGCGCGGCATCTGTATCGAGATATCGGTTAGCGAAATTATTCGACCCGCAATGCCTCAGTCGGATCGACGCCTGAGGCGCGCCGCGCCGGAATCCACGCGGCCGCGATTGCCGCCGATGCAAGAATTAGGATCGAGACCGCAATCACGGTTGGGTCCGAAGGCTCGACATCATAGAGCTGCGATTTAACTAACCGGCCCAGAGCCCAAACCAGCGGCAAGCCTATCGCAATGCCGACCAGGATCATTGCCAGCGCATCTCGCAGAACCAGCCAGATAGCGGACCAGCGCTGTGCGCCGAGCGCCAGACGAATTCCAATCTCGCGAGTACGTTGTGTCACGACAAAGGACATCACGCCGTACAAACCGACCAGCGACAACACCAACGCAAGCGCGCTGAAGCTGGCTGACAGAGTAGCCAACAAATGCTCCGTAGTTAGCGAGCGATCCAGTTGCTCGCTTACCGTACGAAAGTCAACTAGGGGCAACGTTTGGTCGACGCCACGAACGATAGCGCGAATTGTACTCAACGCAGTATTGGGATTTCCACGCACTTTCACGTAAAATGTTGCGCCGGAATCGTTGCCCTCAAGAAACGGGAAATAAGCTTGACCCGCTTCTTCTCTCAATCCGCGATAACTAAAGTTGGACATTACGCCCACAATTTCGACGTTGGGCTTCGCGTTGGGCCCCGTACCCTGACAGATCAGCAGCCCCAACGGATTACGGCCCGCCAGGTAGCGCTTTACGAAAGTCTCGTTCACGATGGCGGAGCGCAAGCCTGGATCGCCCGGCGGGCGCACATCACGATTGTCGAAGTTGCGTCCGGCAAGAATCCTGATTCCCATTGTTTCGAAAAAACCAGGCGTGACCGCATTCAGGTTCACATCATCCGGAGTCTCGATTCTCTTGTCGGCAAGAATCGTCATCGGATTATTCCAACTCCCGCCCGTGAGCAGCGGGTAGCGTGCAATCGCGGCGGCCTGCGTGATCGGCGATTGCCGGATCAGTTCATCAACCCGCCGAATCATGCGATTTCCCTCTGCCGGCGAGTATCCGTTTTGCGAGCCGCGAATGGCGAAGGACACAAGGCTGGTTGTGTCGAATCCCGGTCCTTTAGCCATCAATGCATCCAGAGTGCAAACAAATAGAGCCGCGCCTACGACCAGCGTCAAAGTCAAAGCAATCTGCGCGGTCACAATCACTTTCCGAACACGCATACCGCCGAGCGCCGTGCCGCTGCGTTCTCGAAGAGACGTGAAAAGCGAATGCCGGCGCGACTGCCATGCGGGAGCAATACCGCTCAACAGGCCAGCCGCCAGACTTGCGGTGACCGCAAACAGTAACAGGCGTGAATCTACCCCCGCGTGTAATGCATTCGGTGCATTTCCGTACGGCAAAAGCCGCGGCAGATAGGCAACCATAGCGCGTACTGCAATGGGGGCCGTAAACATCCCTAGTACGCCTCCGGCCAGCGCAATGATGAAGCTATCGGTCAGAAGCTGCCGACCCAGGCGGCCTCGCGAAGCACCGAGTGCGAGCCTTGTTCCAATCTCACGCTCGTGCGCGGACCCACGCGCTAGGAAAAGACTGGAGACGTTCAAACAAGCCAAGCCCAACAAGACGCCCGTCACTGCGAAGAGTACCCACAAGGGCTCGACGAGCCGACGCCTGAGCGAGGAATGGCCCTGCGGCGCCGGCGTCAATACCAACGATGAATTCAGGAAGTGGCGTCTGCGTTCGGCTGTGATGACGGGAAAATCTGGACGGTGGATATCCTCGCGCAGCAGGGCCTTAAACCAGGGTTGGAGACCCGTCTGCGCTTCGTGCAGGGTCATGCCAGGGCTTAACCGGCCGAGCACCTGCATCCAGCGCGCAAGGCCCAAATAATCTTTGAAGCCGGGTATCGCTTGACCCGACATCGATGCAGGGACCCAGATGGAAGGAACTTCACCGACATCGATGCCGCGGAACGTCTCAGCAGCGATGCCGATGACGGTCATCGGATGGCTATTCAAAAGCAGCTTGCGCCCGACGACATCTGAAGCGCCTGCGAGTTTGGTCTTCCAAAAGTCGTAGGACAGCACGATGACGGGATTCGCACCAGGCGCACCGTCGTCTTCAGTTGTCAGCACGCGCCCTGCAGCCGCACGCACGCCTAGCACTTGAAAGTAATTGCCGGATACAACTTCCGCCGTCACGGGCTGAGCATCACCAAACGCGGTAAGGCTGACCGGAGTGAGCGCACGGCAAAATACCCCTTCAAAAAACTGTTTCTGTCGATCCAGATCGCGGCAGAGGGGATAAGACATTAGATTCCAACTGCCAAACCCACCCACCACATGCTCACCTTTCCAATCGATAAGAACCAGACGTTCCGGCGCTTGCACCGGAAGCGCGTGTAGCAGCACCTGATCCACTAACGAGTAAATGGCAGTGGTTGCGCCGACGCCGAGCATCAACGACAACACGGCAGTGACGGTAAACGAAGGCATCTTGTAAAAAGAACGCAACGAGAAGCGAAGGTCGTAGGCGAAGTCTCGCGCCCAGCGACTCAGCCAGACATCGCGCACCTGCTCTTGTACTTGCGCCAGACCGCCTAACTCCAAAGCGGCCAAGCGGCGCGCTTCGGTTGCGGACAGGCCGGATCTTTCCAGATCAGCAATCCGCCGCTCGAGGTGATAGCGCAATTCGCGGTCGAGCGAAGCTTCGAGTTTCTCGCGCCGGAACCAGTTCGCTAACTTCCGGATCATCGACCACCCTCATTGAAGATGAGCTGAACGGCTCCCGCGAGCCGCGCCCAACTGTCCTTCTCGATCGCCAGTTGCTTGCGTCCGGCGGCGGTCAATGAGTAAAACTTGGCTTCCCGGCCCGTTTCCGATTGCTTCCACTCGCCGCGCAGCCATCCCTTTTGCTCCAGCCTGTGAAGCGCGGGATACAGCGAACCCTGGTTCGCTTGCACTACCGAGCGCGAGATCTGGTCCAGCCTCTGCGCGATGCCGTAGCCGTGTGCCGGTTCCAGTGAGACAACCTGGAGAATTAACATGTCGAGTGTGCCCTGGGGAATCGGGAAGCGTGAAGAGCTCAATGCCTCAACCTTCTACGGCTTTAGCATACGGGGTAATAGGTCGAAGGTCAAGGCATTAGAGGAGCAACTTGGGCCGTGAAGGCGGGCCGAGCCTGAGATTCTTTCGATGATGGGCCAACAGGTCTTCCGACCTAGTCGCCTATAATCGTGGTTCGTCGCACGTGCAATGCCGCAGTCTACATCCATCGACTGGTTTCCTTTGTGGCTCAGCCTACGGGTGGCGGCACTCGCGACCATTATCGTTGTCACGTTGGGAACGGCTTGCGCGTATTTGTTATCCCACAAGCAATTTCGCGGTAAAAATCTGTTCGATTCCTTGATCACGCTGCCGCTGGTGCTGCCGCCGACAGTGCTCGGATACTATTTGTTAGTCGTTATTGGGCGGGCGTCACCGGTGGGTCACTTTTACGAATCGATCACCGGTGCGCCGCTGGTATTCACGTGGCAGGCGGCGGTCATTGCTGCCACGATTCACTCGGCGCCGATTTATATCAAGGCCGCACGGGCGGTTTTGGAATCGGTGGACTATCGTTTCGAATGGGCGGCTCAGAGCTTAGGCGCGACGGAATGGCGGACGTTCTGGAGGGTGACGCTGCCGTTGGCGCGGCGTGGACTTTCATCACTGGGCACGCTGGCGTTCGCCCGATCGCTGGGCGACTTCGGCGTCACTATTATGGTGGCGGGCAACATCCCCGGACGGACGCAAACGCTGTCGGTTGCGATCTATGATGCGGTGGAGTCGGGCAACGGACACGTAGCACGCATTCTGGTTCTGGTGGTGTCGGCAGGGGCGCTTTGCTTATTATGGGCGGCGGCCCATTTCTCACGGGGTTCGCGATTGACTACGGCCGGATGAACGGAACACCCGAACCAATCGTCGAGGCGCGTTTGGTGAAGCGTCTTCCTCCCGAACAGGATTCAGATGGATTCGAATTGAATGTCCATCTACGTACGGGACCTGGCATTACCGTGCTGTTTGGCAGCAGCGGCGCGGGAAAGACGCTCACATTAAACTGCGTGGCGGGATTCGCGCGACCTGATGAAGGCCGCATTCTCGTGCGGGGCGAAATTTACTTCGACGCAACGACGCAAGTCCATATTCCGCCACGGCGGCGGCGTTGCGGCTATATTTTTCAGGATCACGCATTATTTCCGCACATGACAGTGAGGGAGAATCTGCGGTTTGCGGCTTCAGTGGCTCTTGTGGACAAGAAGCGCCCACTACTTCAGCGACGGCGTGTGAATGAGTTACTGGAATTGTTCGAATTAGGGGAACTGGCGGCAAGAACTCCGGCGCAGCTTTCGGGCGGGCAGAAGCAGCGCGCGGCGCTGGCGCGCGTGTTAGCAGGCGATCCGCGCCTGTTACTGCTGGACGAGCCCACACGCGGCCTGGATGCCCGCTTGCGCAGTACATTCTACGATGTTTTGCAAAGAACGCGCGAACGCCTAGACATTCCGGTGCTATTGGTAACACACGACCTGGAGGAATGTTTTCAACTGGCGGATTTTGTTTGCCTGATGGATAGAGGCCGTTTTTTACAAGCGGGCTCGCGGGAGACGGTTTTCGCCAAGCCGGCCAGCGTAGAAGTGGCACGCATGATGGGGATCCATAACATAATTCCGGCGGAGATCGCGGTGCTCGATCCAGGGCGCAACGGCAGCAGGCTGGCCGTTCTCGATAGTTTTCTCGACGGGCCCTATCTTCCGGGGCATCTGATTGGGGATCGGGGATGGCTGTGCGTCAGGGAGCATGAGATGAAGGTAGGCACCGAAAAAAATCCGGCGACAACGAACCAATTAGCGGTGCGCGTTCTGACAACAAGCCCGGTCGCCGCGGGCGTCCGTGTTCATTTTGAAGGAGACCTTTGCGTCAGTGTAAGCGAGTCCGATTGGCAGGAATTCCGCGGAAACGAGCGATTGTGGATCGAAATTCCACGGAGTGCAATATACTTCATCGGGTGAAGCGAGCGGCATGAAGCGCTACTACATTACTGATCGAAAGAGCGCCGGGGGCTTTCACCCTTTGCTCGAAATCATTCGAGATCAGATGCATCTGGGGGTGGAGTACGTTCAGATCCGAGAGAAGGATATATCCGCGCGCGAGTTGTTTGAGTTCACTTTAGCCGTGTTGGAACTTCGGAATGAGATGCGCAATCACGCGAACACGAAGATTTTGGTGAATTCGCGCGCCGATGTCGCACTCGCGACGGGCGCTGATGGAGTACATCTTCCTGCAACCGCGCCGTTGCAGACGCTGCCCCGGTTGATGGTCGCGAGATCTTGCCACACGCTGGCAGAGGTCAAAGCAGCGCAGGCCGATTTCGTTGCTTTCGGTCCGGTATTCGACAGTCCCGGCAAGAATACACCGGTGGGACTAGAGCAGTTGCGAAAGGCCTGTAAACTGGGCAAGCCTGTTTATGCCCTTGGTGGTATCAACTGGGAGAACGCGGCGGCGTGTCTAGAAGCGGGCGCGGAGGGTATTGCAGGGATACGGTTGTTTCAAGATCCCGAATTGTAACCGCCCGGTTGGGATAACGTCCACTTTTTAGATCGCCCTTTCATGACCACGATTTTTTCGAGCAAATTTGCGGCGTTCAGTGTAGCTGTACTCGCCGGGCCGTTTATGGTGAAGGGGCAAAACACCCTTCCGCCACAACCCGGACAGTTAGCGTCACAAACGCCGATATCAGCGGGGCAAACCCAACAACGGCCAGATAACTTGCACGATTTGAGCCGGACAATGTCTGCGCCGCCTTTTACAGTTCGCGATAAGTTCGATTATCGGGTGGTTCAGAGCTTTGGAGCGCGCGGACTAATCGGCTCGGTTTTCGGCGCAGCGATCGGACAGGCCGAGAACAGCCCACATGAGTGGGGTCAGGGTGTGGAAGGCTTTGCGAAACGATACGGATCGGGAGTAGCAGGCAATCTGTCGCGCCAAACATTCGCCTTTGTTTTAGAGTCGTCTTTTCACGAAGACCCGCGTTATTTTCCTTCCGAAGATCGCAGCAAGAAATATCGATTCATCAATGCGCTGAAGCAAGTCATTATTTGCAAGACCGATTCGGGGAAAAGCGAATTTGCGTATGCGCGGGTGTTCAGCCAATTCGGTGCAGCACAGTTCGACAACATCTGGCAACCGCCGAGCACGGGATCGTTCGGACAAGGCATCGAGCGCGGTTTTATCGGATTAGGCTCGGATGCGGCTTACAATTTGATGCAGGAATTCCTTCCGTTTACGCGGCCCCGTTCGGTGCGGCATAGACCTTAGACCGAACCCTATTCTGTGCATGCTGAGCACAAATGCTGCGACGCATCCATTCTGCATTGGTCGCTGCAGAAGTGAAATTTGCCGATTACTCTCTATGGAGTGGGTATGGCATTGGGTCAATCGTGTATCAATGTTTCGCGGCCTTTGACTCCAAAGGCGTAATTATTCTGAAGGCATCCCAGGCTCTGGGTTTTTGGACGGTCCACAGAGATATCGCGCTGTTACAACGGCCAAAACAAAAACAAGTGGCATGTAATTCCGGGTTTCGCTCAACCAACTAAATAACAGGCTGGAGACGAATAACACGAGAATGAGATAGAAGATGAGACGTTTGAGCAATAGAGGCGTATCTTTCCAGCCAAGAGCCAGGAAGGGTAGATACGCTGCCGCGGTGATAAGAAACAGCCCTTGCCACTTCGTATCACGCCAATTGTCTCCGATGTGGGCGAGGGACGTACCGCTTATATTTCCGTAATCCAACCCCCCATGCAGGACAAGCTGCCGGACTCCCAAAAAGATCGCAGCACTGGTGACGCACAGCGTTGTTGCTTTGGCGAGGTAGTTTTTTTCTTTGCGACAGAAGACCGCGTAGAAGCCCGCCAGCGCCAGCACGGTTTCTTTAGCGAGCGATCCGAGAAGCAAGCTTGTCAACAAGCACGCGAAGTCGCCAGTCTCAAGAAACAAGAAAGCGAGTAAAAACGACAGATGGGACAACGGATCTGTCAGTTGTCCGATGTATAACTCGAAAGTGATTGGATAAACGACGCAGACCAGCAGCATGGCCATCACAGCTCCAGTGAAGGTGGTGTATAGACACGCAAAGCGATAAATGACGTAAAACAGCAGCAGCCCGACAAGCAATCGATATATGTCGCGCGCCGCATCGAAACGGACGCCACCAAGCTGCATCCAGAGGACGAGCGCATTGGGCAAAAAGCGATAGGAGTGCGGAACTACGCCAGGAGATAGCTGGATTACCGAGGCTTGTAATTTTTCCTGAAGTGTTTCGTTCGGAATCGTTGGAATATAGTTCGCCGCGCGATCCACGTTGAAATTGTGGATTTTGTTTACGAAGCTTGAAAGTAGAAAAACAAGAAAGACTAAGGTGAGGGCGTGACGCCTGTCTAGCCGCCTGCGTTCTAGGCGATACATCGCAAGGCAAATGAAAGCGGTCAGCAGATAGCTCAGGTCGATCGCGATGTGTGTTCTATGTGGACTTGGGGGCGGAGGGGTCCAGTGCCGTAGCACCGGATAGATTGCAAATCCCGCGAGAATCCAAATCACGGCCAACACGAGCCGTCTCCTGGTGGTTATCGAAATGCGAGAAAGCACGTCGAATTGTGCCGTCAAGCTTTCGATCCCTCGGCCACGTCAGGCAGTTGTAACGTGGATCGCTTCTCCGGCATGCAGTTCCTGGAGACTCCAGACCCGGAGAGGGTCGCGGTGGCGCGAAGCAATTGCCTCGGCTGCAGCTCTTGCGCCGCTCATCGTTGTGATGCAGGGCGTGCGGTAAGTGACAGCGTTGCGACGGATCGTCTGCTCGTCTGGGAACGAGTGACTGCCTGTCGTCGTGTAGATGACCAGGTTGAGCTTACCGGCTTTGATCCAATCGACAGCGTTGGGACGGCCTTCGTTCACTTTGAAAACTGTTTTGCAAGGCAGGCCGGCTTGCTTGAGCGCCATAGCGGTGCCGCGCGTTGCAAAGAGCTCAAAGCCGAATTCGCGGAACTTGGCGGCCACAGCAACGGCGGCTGGTTTGTCGCGATCATTCACGCTGATGAAGAGAGCGCCGCCGTTCGGAATCGGGGTGCCTGCGGCGAGCTGCGCTTTAGCGAATGCTTCACCGAAGCTTGCGCCGACACCCATCACTTCTCCGGTGGAGCGCATTTCCGGACCCAATGCGGGGTCGACGCCGGGAAATTTGCCGAAGGGGAAGACCGGGCTCTTTACGAAGTAATGTGTCACGGGCAGCGTACCATTGACTATTCCGTCCGTTAGGTGAGTGAACTCATTTAACTTTTTCCCGAGCATGAGGCCAACGGCTATTTTGGGGAGCGGCACACCCGTCGCCTTACTGACGAATGGCACGGTTCGAGACGCTCTCGGATTCACCTCCAAGACGTAGACTTCACTGTCTTTGATGGCGTATTGCACGTTCATCAGGCCAACGACGTTCAGAGCGCGAGCCAGCTTGCCGGTGTAGTCTTCGATGGTGCGAATAGTTTCGGGCTTGAGCGAGATGGCGGGCAAGACGCAGGAGCTGTCGCCCGAGTGGACGCCCGCTTCTTCAATGTGCTCCATGATACCGGCGATGAGAACGTTTTCCTTGTCGCACAATGCGTCGACATCGACTTCGGTTGCGTCCTCGAGGAAACGGTCGATCAGCACGGGGCGTTTGACGGAGAAACTGGTTGCCTCGTGCATGTAACGACGCACGGTGTCCTCGTTGTATGCGATGACCATCGCGCGGCCGCCGAGAACATAGCTGGGCCGCACGAGCACTGGAAATCCAAGCCCCCGGGCAGTTTCGCAGGCTTCTTCCACGCTGGTGGCGGAGCCGTGCGGAGGCGAAGGAATGTTCAGTTCCGCAAGGAGTTTGCCGAAGAGTTTGCGATCTTCGGCCAAGTCGATGTCGCTAGGATCGGTACCGATGATGGGAAGCCCGAGATCCTTTAACGGGATGGCTAGATTCAGCGGCGTCTGTCCGCCGAATTGCACGATTATGCCGTCGGGTTGCTCGATATCGTAGATATTGAGCACTTCTTCCTGAGTCAACGGTTCGAAGTAAAGGCGATCACTGGTGTCGTAGTCGGTCGAGACGGTTTCCGGATTACAGTTCACCATGATCGACTCATATCCGAAATCCTGCAGCGCGAACGACGCATGGCAGCAGCAGTAATCGAACTCAATTCCCTGCCCGATGCGATTGGGTCCGCTGCCGAGGATCATCACTTTCTTACGAGTGGTGGGTTCGGATTCGTCTTCCGATTCGTAGCTCGAATAGAGATACGGCGTGAAACTTTCAAACTCTGCTGCGCAGGTATCGACACGATTGAAGACAGCGCGAATACCGAGTTGTTTGCGAGCCGCGCGAACATCCATCGGCTGCGCGCCGATCATTTCGGCGATCTGGCGATCACCGAGGCCATCACGCTTCAGTTTGCGGAACTCCTTCGCACTGATGGACGCGAGCGGACGATTGGCAAGAGATTGTTCTAAGACGACGACTTCGGAGACCTGGCGCAAGAACCAGGGATCAATGCTGGTCATCTCATGCACTTGCTCGACCGTGTAACCGCGCGTGAATGCGAAGCGAACGTAATCGAGACGATCCGGGTTCGGCGTGATTAAACGCTTGGCAATCAGCTCCGGATCGAGCGATTTTGCTCCCGACGATTTTCCAGTTTCGAGACTACGAAGCCCTTTGCCGAGCGCCTGCTTAAAGGTTCGACCGATGGCCATCACCTCGCCAACGGACTTCATCTGAGTGCCGAGTACAGGCTCCGCGCCGGGAAACTTTTCAAATTGCCAACGAGGAATTTTGACAACGACGTAGTCAATTGTCGGCTCGAAGCAGGCCGGCGTCGCGCGTGTAATATCGTTGCGAATTTCGTCGAGCCGGTAGCCGACGGCGAGCTTGGCCGCGATCTTGGCGATAGGAAATCCGGTGGCCTTCGAGGCCAAGGCTGAGCTACGCGAAACGCGGGGGTTCATTTCCACGATGACCATGCGGCCGTTTTCGGGATTAATGGCGAACTGGACGTTGGAGCCGCCCGTGTCGACACCGATTTCATTCAAGCAGCGCAGGGCCGCATCGCGCATCATCTGATATTCGCGATCGGTCAAGGTTTGGGCAGGAGCGACCGTAATGGAATCGCCGGTGTGGACGCCCATGGGATCGAAGTTTTCAATCGAACAGACGATAATTCCATTGCCGGCGAGGTCACGCATGACCTCAAGCTCATATTCTTTCCAACCGAGGACGCTCTCTTCGACCAGCACTTCGTGCACGGGCGAAAGGTCGATGCCCCGCTCCAGAATTTCGACCAGCTCTTCACGGTTGTAGGCGATTCCACCACCAGTTCCTCCGAGAGTGAAGCTGGGGCGCAGAATGATGGGGTAGCCAATGCGATCCGCAAACTCCAGACCGTCTTCGATGTTGTTCACCAGTTGCGACTGGGTCATGTCGAGACCGATCTTGCGCATCGCATCTTTGAAGAGCAGCCTGTCTTCCGCCTTCTTAATGGCGTCGATTTTGGCGCCGATCAGCTCGACATTGTATTGCTCCAGCACGCCGGATTCGGCGAGCTCGACAGCAAGATTCAATGCCGTTTGGCCGCCAACGGTAGAGAGCACGGCGTGAGGCCGCTCCTTGCGAATCACTTCGGTAGCGTAGGCAAGACTTAGCGGTTCGACGTAGGTCTGGTCGGCTAACTCGGGGTCGGTCATGATAGTCGCCGGATTCGAATTAATCAGGACAACTTCATAACCTTCTTTTCGGAGGGCTTTGCAAGCCTGCGCGCCGGAGTAATCGAATTCGCAGGCCTGCCCGATGACAATCGGCCCGGAGCCGATAATGAGGATTTTCTTCAGATCGGTTCGCTTAGGCATCAACTAGCGTTTGTTTTCGTTCATTAAAGCAGCAAAATCACGGAACAGGTAGTGCGAATCGTGCGGCCCAGGGGCAGCTTCGGGGTGGTACTGCACGCAGAACACAGGTTCGCTGCAATGGCGCATGCCTTCCACCGTGTTGTCGTTCAGATTCATGTGGGTGATTTCGACTTCGCTGTCGCGAAGAGAATCAGGATCAACGCAGAAACCGTGATTTTGTGAAGTGATCTCCACTTTGCCGGTTTTGTAATTCAACACGGGATGATTTGCGCCGTGGTGACCAAATTTGAGTTTGTAGGTCTTGCCTCCAAAGGCGAGGCCCAGAATCTGATGCCCTAAACAGATTCCAAAGACAGGCACTTTGCCGATCAACTGACGAACTTCACCCGATTGCCGCTCGAGCGGTTCGGGGTCGCCGGGGCCGTTTGACAAGAAGACACCATCGGGTTTCAGTGAGAGCACGTCCACTGCGCTGGTATCGGCGGGAACCACTGTCAGACGCGAACCGATCTGCACCAGATGGCGCAGGATGTTGCGCTTGATGCCGTAGTCGTACGCGACAACGTGAAACCGTGCATCGTCCGGGGCCACCGCTTTTTCGGAAGGCGAAACAGGCTCGACACCGTCGGTCCAGGAATAGGCGTTGGCAGTAGAAACTCGGGAGACGAGATTTTGACCCGTCATACTGGGCGAATTTCGCGCGATCTGAACGAGTTGATCAAGATCGTGTTCACCGGTTGCGATTACGCCGCGCAGAGCGCCACGATCACGAAGCAGTCGGACTAGCCTGCGGGTATCGACGTCGGCGATGACGGGTATGCCGTATTGCGCAAGAAAATGTTCGGCTTTGTCGCTCGAACGCCAATTGCTAGCGACGGGAGAAATCTCACGGACCACGAGACCTTCGATGTATGGATGGGGTGCTTCGCAGTCGGAAGAATTTGCGCCGTAATTTCCAATCTGAGGATTAGTGAGAACTACGATCTGTCCGCAATAGGAGGGATCAGTGAAGATTTCCTGATACCCGGTGATTGCGGTGTTGAATACCACCTCGCCTGTTTTCTGTACCGGCGCACCAAAACTCGTGCCCTCGAAGATGCTTCCATCCTCCAGCGCGAGAACTGCTTGATTCAACTAGACGGGCTCCTACGTATCTGGAATGCTGCAGCGGATGTGCAGATTGATCAGAAGGGGCTGATCACTTTATTTGATCATGTTTTACCCAAAAAAACAAAACGGGCTCCCTGTGTAGGAGCCCGTCGAGGAGAAATGGAACAAAGTAGATTAGCGCCGGCCACCGCCACCACGGCCACCACCAAAGCCGCCGGCATGGCCACCGCCAAATCCACCTGCATGGCCTGCATAACCACCGCGTGCTCCGCCGAATCCACTGGCCGCGCGAACTCCGCCGGCATAACCACGCATGCCGCCGACGTATCCGCGTCCGGCGTATCCGCGTCCGACGTACCCATATCCGCGACCTGCATAGCCGCGATAGCCGTAGCCGCGATTTCCGTAGTAGCCGTAGCGATAAGGATAATAGCCTCTAAATCCATAACCGTAGCGGCCCCAGTATCCACCCCAGTAACCGATATATGGGTAAACGTAGGGATAGCCGTAAGCGTAACCATAACAGTACGGATTCCAATACGGATCGCAGGCGTAGCTGGCGGCGTATGGCGGGTAATATCCATACCCTGGTCCGACAGCTACTCCGAAAGCGACCTGCGCTTTAGCCGGCGCGGGTGCCATGAAAAGCAAGATAGCGGCAAGAGCGATTGCAAACAACCCAAATTTTCTGAACATCTTTCGAGCCCCTCTTGAGGGTTTGCTCCCTAACATTTAGACGCACGGGACGGCTAACTGGATTCTCGCTCCGTAACGTGCACAAAGCAACGGTTGCTCGTACTAGAAGATTAACTCTAGAATTTGGGTCCCGGGAGCGCTGAGAGCTTGCGTAGGTTCAAATGGTTATTAACTCAATGCTCGATCATGTCATACACTGGCTGGACATCGCCGGGACCGCAGTAGACGCACTGCTGGTGGTCCGTGTTCTACAGTTGCGCCTATACCGCATCTACTTGTTCATTACGCTTGCCTGCGTCCTTTCCGTCTTTTTCGACGCGGTGCAACTTTGGCTGGGAATCAACTCCGACGAGAACCAGAGGGTCTTCATATACTCTCGTTTTCTTTACGCCTTTCTGTATCCCGTGGTGGCCTGGGATGCCTTCGAAGAAATAAAAGACCAGGTGTCGAAGCTAAGAAGACTCGCGATCGGGCGGCTGATTTCGGGTTTGTTCTTTGCGGCGCTCTTCGGATTTATCGTGACGCTTTTTATCAGCGCGGATCAGGAGCAGCCGGCGTTGAGCGCGACACTGGCGATTATTCTTTGGGCTGGTTCCTGCACCGCGAGCCTCGCATTTTTGTGGTCTTTGCAGCGAGCCTTGAAAGCGCAGCAAATCACGCGCCCGAACAATACGTTTGTGTGGATGACGTTTTACCAACTTACGTTGATTGCAGAGATTGCCGCTTGCTTCGGAGGAGTGGTGACATCTTTTTTGAACGCGACCGCGCAAGGAGTGCTGAATATCTGCCTTTTGACTTACGGCATTCTGATTACGGCCTGGTGCGTGACAAAGTTAAAGCGATTGCCCTCAGATGTTTCTACTACTGCAAATGCAGATTTGTCGTGAGTAGCTTGACAAGAAATCTGTAGTTTTGTTAAGCAACCCACCTCAATGTGGGTACAGCCTTGAACCTGATCGCCGATTTTGGTATTCTGCCCCCCAAAAGCTGTCTCGGGTCGATAGTATCTATTCGCGGCGAAGGCACAGTTTCTGCTCGCCGCCGGGCTTACTTGTCTCTAAAGCCTCCAATCTCGGCCTATCTGATCTCGCGATTAACCAGAAAGGAAGTTCACCAATTTATGCGGTTTTTGCGTGCGATTACCGGCACGTTCGTAGTTTGCTTTTGCGCGGCACTGTTGTGGTCACAAAGCACGGACACCACGATCAGCGGCAACATCACGGATCCTACGGGCGCGGTGATACCCAATGCTCATGTTCATGTGACCGAGGGCAGCACCGGACGCCAATTTGACGTCTCGGCGAACGCCGAAGGACGGTACACAGTGCCTGGCATTGCGGTAGGAATTTACACGATAGAAGCAAGCGCCGCGGGATTCAAGAGCAAAATCATTCAGAACGCCAAGGTGGATGTGGGGACGCCGCTCACCGTGAACATACAGCTTGAAATCGGCGCGGCCAGCGAAAGAGTGGAAGTGCAGGCGGAAGCCACACAAGTGGAAACCGCGACCGCAACTGTGGGCACCACGGTGACCGGCCGGCAGATAACGGAGCTTCCCTTTACCTCACGTGACGCGCTCGATCTAGCCTTGTTGACACCTGGCAACAGCGCCAATGGCGCGCCCCGGCAATCCAGTTTCAACGGCCTGCCCCACGACGCACTCAACATCACGATGGATGGCGTGGATACGCAGGACAATCTGCTGAAAAGTTCAAACGGCGGCGGCATGTATACCTACATCCGTCCGCGTGTGGATGCGATTGACGAATTCAATATATCGAGCGCCGTTGAAGGCGCGGAGTCAGCATCAGAAGGCGCAGTACAGATCAAGTTTGTCACCAAGCGCGGCACGAACGATTTTCACGGCGGACTTTATGAGTACTTCCGCAACACGGCGCTGAATGCAAACTACTATTTCAATAACGAAGCCGGACAGCCAAGGCAGCTTCTTAAGCTGAACCAATTTGGCGGGAAAGTGGGCGGACCAATTCTGAAGAACAAGCTGTTCTTCTTTATCAATGCCGAAGGGTTCACATTACCGGAGAGCAATTCGCGCCAGCGCCTGACACTGACGCCTACCGCAGCAGCGGGGAATTTCACATATACGGACAAGGGCGGCCAGACACATACCGTCAACGTACTCTCAGCAGCGGCGAATGCCGGATATTCCTCCACAATCAACCCGGAGGTCGGCAACCTTCTGGGACTGATCAACGCGAACATTCCCACCGTCGGCATTACACCGGCAAGCGCAAACACTCAGCTTCAAACATTCAACACGAGCGACGAGCAGAAGCGCGACTTCGTGACTGCACGCTTTGACTACAACATCACCGAGAAACTGCATTGGGAGTTCGTCTACAGCTACGACTATTTCTATGCGTTTCCCGACTCGCTCAATAGCAACGATGCGCCGTACCCGAATATTGTCACCTACAACGGCTACAACACCGAGGGCGGCCAGATCTCAAATCGATTCTTTGGGTCGACCGCGCTGCAATGGACGATTAGCCCGACAATGACCAACGAAATCCGGGCCGGGTTACAGGGCGGGACAAGCGTTTTCGAGACAGAAATTAATCCTCAGGCGCTACCGGGCGGATTACGTCTGAATTTCCCCGCCATCAACGGCAGTACAGCGCTTTACTCTCCCGTGAACCGGCAACCCAGTCAGTGGCGCAATACTCCTGTGAAGCAGATTTCGGACACATTGAATTGGGTGAAGGGGAATCACACGTTAAGCATGGGTGGCAACGGAACGCTTGTTTCCTTCTACGGCAACACAGTTTCCGGCCTCACTCCCGTCCTG
>DASREJ010000136.1:0-5840 GCA_035652115.1 Bryobacteraceae bacterium | reverse complement strand
GGGCTGCAGGTGCCTATTATAACGGAGAGCAAAGGGACACCCGAAACAGAGAGGGTCACTGTCGTAGGAAGGGATCCTGAAACCGTTGGCGGCGGTGGCGGACCCGGTGGGGGCGGTGGTGGAGGCGGCGAAGGTGGTGGCCACGGTCTCCGGGGTAGGCTAACTCTTAATGGTCTCAGCCGCGAATACGTTTGGCCCGCGCGAAACAGCAATTCCAACACGCTCCAAAATCCACCAGCTCAAAATCCGCCATCGCCGTCGAACTTTGTCGTTCTTGGGCCTCCCATATTGCAAGCCGTGGCTGTGACACTGCCGTCCGGCGAGCAATACGTGCCCATGACGACGATCAAGAATCTGGCTCAAGCGCGGGTGCTCGGAAGGTTTATCGGTTCACCAGTACCGATCTTCGTGCCGCCAGGACAAAATCCGCAAGCCACAATCAATTACTGGGGCAGCCCTACGTTTCCGGGTTATCCAACTTTCATTAATGACTTCATGCCAACTGGTACAAACGATTTCAAACAGCCGAGTAAGGGTGGTCCAAACGCCGCGATCTACGATGCGTATGGCAATTTCCTATACGGAGCCAGTGGAACGGCTGCGGGAATCCCCGCATCGCTCTTGCAAGGGATGGGCCACGCCTTCCATGGCGGCCAGAATGACCCCGTTAATGTCTACGACATCCAGTTAGGAATCGACGTCATCAATACAGGCGGAACGATAAGCGTAGTTCCGGTGGATTTAACCGGTTTTTAGGTATGAACCTGAATCGTTGCAGTATGCCTAGTAATCTTAGAATCTTTGCATTAACAACACTTCTCTTGATGAACACCGGCTTCTTCGGACGCTCTGAGCCGCTGCCCAATATGCCAAAAGACGCAGAACTAGTCGAACTCTTTCGATCTCACCGTGACGCCTTTGAAAAGCTTGCCGCCATGGGAATGGAAGACGCGGGCACGGTGTCACACCTAAGCATCGAAACGTTGACCAAAGAGCCTCTGACTGATGGCCGACAGAATCTCCCCGTTATCCGACGCGATGAATACAAACGGCTGTTGAGTAGCATAAGGCCCAACTTGTCGGTAGGTATTGGTAACGGTGTGGCGTTTGCATATTGGCGCACCGTCTCAAGGGGCCGGAGTTGCGAGAAAGGGATAACGTATATTGCTAATAGCCCCGAAAGGGTCGGAATTATCGTCAATAACTTGGACAAACAACCTCTCGAGGATGACGTGTATCTCGTCCCAATTGAACCAAAGTGGTACATCATTTATTCCCAATTGGACTAAGACACGGAATAAAGTGGCTACTTAACGCCGGTTGGACGGCTATCTCGTTCCCATCGAGCCAAAGTGCTTCATCATGTACGTGCATGTAGACTGAAAGAGTGGAATCCGCGTTGCGACGACAAGCCGCCAAAAAAAAGAAAGGGCTTCAGGAAAACAAAAGAGGGCATGACAGCATTTGAGTTTGGTGTTGGGGTCGGACAAATCCAAACCGAAAGCAGAGTGCTGGTCGTGAACTCCGTAACGACGCAGTACTCAAATGAATATACCGACTCACATAACCTTATCCCTTAGTCTGGTTATTTTATTTCCTCCAGTTGCGATCTCTTCAGGAGGGAGCTTAGACGAGATACGGCTTAAAGCTGAAAGCGGCAATGCTACAGCACAGGTACAGCTCGGCGACGCCTACGATAAAGGTGCAGGCGTGAAAAGAGACGTGGCGGAAGCTATCAAGTGGTATCGCAAGGCCGCAGAACAGGGAAATGCAGAAGGGCAGTACAGCCTCGGTGGGAAGTACGATAGCGGCGATGGCGTCCCGCAGGACTATAGCGAAGCCATAAAATGGTATCGGAAAGCCGCTGAACAAGGGCACACCACCGCCCAATATAATCTTGGGGTATTGTATTACCGCGCACTTGGAGTCCAGCAAGATCTTGCCGAAGCTGCTAAATGGTTTCGCAAGGCGGCAGAACAAGGAAATGCCGACGCTCAATTTTGGTTAGGGGCATTTTATTATGCCGGTGCCGGGGTGCTGAGGGATGAAACCGAGGCTCTTGCCTGGTTCATGTTGAGCGCAACTAGCGGAAACAACGAAGCTGCGAAGCAGCGTGATGCCCTTGAGCGTGCCCTTGACCGTAAAGAGAAGCAGCTAGCGCAAGAACGCAGCACGAAGATAGCCCAAGAGATTCAAACGAGGCGAAGCGCATTGCCAATGCGAAGGAAAAACTAAAGACGCTCAAAAATGAAGATCATACCCCAACTTTCCTTACTAATTGAGATGGTAGTCTGGGGCGGCGAATTCGGGCCACCCGCTGTGAGCTTTGATACTGGTGGCAGATACAGTCCTAGCAGCGACAGTTGGATTCCCACAGCCATCTTCAACGTCCCGCACGCTCGCGACTCTCACACAGCGGTGTGGAGCGGCAGTGAAATGATCGTTTGGGGTGGGCATTATTAGCCCGTGAGCGGCAACTAGATCTATTTAAATACTGGAGGAACCTACTGCGCACAATCCGGACCGACACCAACGCCTACGCCAACCGCGACACCCACGTCTACGCCGAGACCAACACCTACACCAAGGCTAGCTCCGACTCCGAGAGGCCGGCCAACACCGCGCCCGCGTCCGTAGTTGGGTTGAATGCTCAGCCAGGAATTCCCTCAAGCATTTTGTCGTTCATCGGCAAGATGGCTACTGCGGCGGATTGGCAGCCTGTCCCGACGGTCGCTGGCAAAGCGGGCGGCAGGTTGCACTCGGGTTGTGTTCTGAACAGGAATCCGTGTGCAAGCCGAATCGTTGACGTTGTCGTGCTGACGCTGAATTGTGGCTCACCTCCGCGAGAAATCGCGCGATCGTTGCGACGCTGACCGCTACGCCGACGGTTGCGGGTAGTTCGCGGATAAGCCGCAGTGACGCGCCGTTTTCGCGTAGTTCAACGATGCCTTCTCTCAGCGGCATCAGGTTTGCGTAACGCTTCAGTGGCGCTGGCGTGAATGCGCGAACGGCGTCGCGAAAACGCTGCGTGCTCGCTGCGATGTCCGTGAGATCACTCATACTTTTGGCAGGCGTTCAGCGACAGGTCGGTTTCCTTAGCATGGCTAAGGGGTAGGGCGTCCCTTCTATCAAAGCCCACGGTTCCTTCCGTGGGCAAAACCCGTTGAGGCTGCTTTGTCATGCTCTCTTGGCGCGCGCATCCCGTCACTTCACTAAATTTGAATGCTCTTGTTTTGCGTCTGAGTGCGCTTGTTGCGATTGGACGGACTGATCTCGATTGCGATTTTAGGGATCGTCTCGATCGATTCCACGTTTGCGCTTGCCGTTGTTAGATATTCACGAATGTCCGCCGGCATCGCGGCAAGATTGGGCTCGCCAAAATATGCGAGGGCTTTCAGGGATAGCACCGGATTGAATTCAGGATAGAGCGCTTTTGCCGCTCCTAGAGCACGGGGCAAGGTGATGCCGGCTTTCAGCAACGTATAAATGTCGAGGTAATCCTTTGCTTCCGCGCGTGCCAGGATCACTTTCATTTTTTGCGCTGCCAGATCAAGAAGCGACGCGATGAACACGCCGTTATCTTCGCAGCGGTCGGGATCGGCAACACGGCCGATGGTGAGTCCACCGAAAAATGAGACTTTGATGTCTCCTTCACCATGCACAGTGAAGGTTGAAGTGTTTGGCTCGGATTGAATCAGTTCTGCTCCGCGCAGAAATGGCAGGCTCCCGCTTAGAGCGTCGGCTGGAATGGGCTGGTTAGTGAAAAAATCGAAATCAACAGATTGTCTGCCGCCTAGACGCAAGCCAATGGCCGTTCCTCCATATAAAACGAAATGGTTAGGTAATTGGGAAAAGACAGGCCAGAAGCGCCGCTGTTGCGGCGGCAAGATATCCAGCCGCGGCTTCATGCGGGAATTGCGCGCTCTGGTAAAGATGGAACAGGCAAAAGCTCCAAGCGGTGGTGCCAATAATGCCACGAACGAGGGTCGAACAGACCCGGAGGCGCATTTTGCAAGGCTTCGCGAAAAGCATTCCTGCCATAATGCTCGAGAGCAATGCAGATGTCCTCCCATGTCCCGAGCGCCATGATCCGGCAGAGAAACACTGGGGTATTTTCAAGGGTAGAGGCAACTGGTTCCCACCAACATACGCGACGGGCTATTGCAGCCAGATGTTGGGACCCTGCGTCTTCGACTTGTACACTTTTGGAAGAGATTTTCAATCGAGGTAATTTAGCAAAATAGAGAGTCGATGGCGAGACGTTTAGGTTCCCCACCGTGCCGTGTCAGGCCAGGAACATCGTGCACACCGGCACCTGCGTTCGCTGCGCACCGTCCTAAAGCAATATGCAGTCTAGATTTTCTTAGTTTTCTTCTTCGATCTCAGTCCGCTTGTACAACGTCTATCGACATCAGCAGAATCAAGTCGCTCCGTTTTAGCTCCACATCCGGCGCACCGCGAGCCTGCTTCCGCTGCATAATCGCGCTGAATGAAGTACTCTCAACTTAGACGCGGCCTCTCTCCGGAAGAAGCAGCCGCGTACGTCGGTAGCAAAGAATTGTTGCGACAATTTGAACGTGCGAAATGGTTGAAACCGTTCGTTCGCGGCAATCGTCTGACACGGTTCGATATTCGTGACTTGGACGGCTGCATTGACCGCTTGAAAGCCGGCGAACTGCTTCCAAATGCCAGAACTGCGTAATTACATGCGGAAAGCCTTCATGATCTCGCGATCATCCGGGCGCAGCTTGGCGTAGTGGCGCTGAACTACGCGTACATCATCGCCAAGCCAGGTCGCAATCCTATAAATATCGATTCCTTTGCTCGCACAAATTGAGGCGAAGGAGTGTCGCATCACGTGCGGGCTGATCCAAGGCACACCCTGGGCTTTCATATACTCATCGAACGCACGTCGGAAATCGAAGCGGTAGCGATGACTTCCCTGAACGACATGCGGTTGCAGTACATAGGGAGAGCGCAAACCCCATCTCGTCAAAAACTCTGCGAATTGGTCCGTCAATGGGACAGTACGCGCGTCGCGATCTTTCGGCCGAAACGTTGCTGTTGCGTGGATTTCAACAGTCCGCCGCGAAAGGTTAAACCACTCCGGAACGGCTTCCACGATTTCGAGCTTTCGCATGCCCACGTGAAAACCGCAGAATAAGATGTACCGAAGATCGTCGTTAGGCGCGTTTTCGATCAGGCGTTGAGCGAGCTGTAAGTCGGCGAACTGGGTTCTGCCCTTGCGGTCGATGCGATCAAGCTGCACTTGGGCTACGGGATTACGGCGGCAAAGGTTCTCCATAACACACCAATTGAAGAAGGAGCGCAGCGTGAACATGTAGCTCTCGGCCGTGCTCGGAGCGACGCGCATCTTAGCTGCGTTATAGAACGCTTTGCAATGAGATGTGGTGACGTTGGCGGGCGGTGTGTCTTTAACACTGTCGGCGAACATGCTTAAACAGGAGCGCTTACTCTGCGCGCTCATCTTGCTGTAACGATTGGTCTCGTATTTATGTTTCAGGAACCGTTCGGCCTCAGCAATAAACGATTGTGCTGGCTGCAGCTCCGGGCTTTCCACGATTTCCCGCGCCCGCTGGACTGCGGCAATGTAGTCGCTGGTTTCCAGAGAAATGAAGCTTCGGCGACCATTCACTTGCTTGGCAAACCAATACGTCTCTCCGCGCAGATAAATACCCTTGACTCTTCCCTTGAGCACGGCGGCATGTTGCGACGTCCTTGCTGTAGATTCGCTCCGGAAGGGGAGCATCTATCCAGGGTGGTAGGAAAGTCTCGCTCGACCCTCCTCACCCTTCGGCTGTAGGCAGGCTCAAGAAGCA
>DASREJ010000135.1:0-12817 GCA_035652115.1 Bryobacteraceae bacterium | reverse complement strand
AAAACCGGCGCACGCTGGCGCGATCTGCCCAAAGAATATCCTTCCGCCAGCACCTGTTGGCGGCGGCTGCGCCTGTGGGAAGAACGCGATGTGTGGTTACGCATCTGGCGCGCCTTTCTCAGCGAACTGGACCAGCGAGGCCGGCTCGATTGGAGCGAAAGTTTTCTGGACGCAAGCTTTGCTCCAGCAAAAAAAGGGGCTTCGCGGTCGGCAAAACCCGCAAAGGCAAAGGTGGTGGCGGACGGCAAGGGTATTCCTTTGGGAAGCCAACTGGCTTCCGCCCAGGCGGCGGAAGTGAAGCTGGCCGAGACCACTTTGGAGCAAATCAGTGTGCCACGTGGCGGACCGGGCCGACCGTTGAAGCGGCTTCTGCGAGTGATCGCCGACATGGCTTACGATAGCGACGCTTTGCGTTGGCGGCTGTTGCAACGAGGCATTGTGCTTATTTGTCCGCATCGCAAGGGCCGTTGCTCCCCGGAGCCTAACGATGCCCGCACAATGCGACGCTATCGCAAGCGCTGGAAAATCGAACGCACCATCGCCTGGCTGGGCAACTACCGCCGCTCGCTCGTGCGCCATGAACATCACCTGCTTCTCTATCAAGCCTTCTTCCATCTCGCTTGCTTACTTATCACCTTGCGACACTTATGAAACCACTTGTAGGAGAAAAGCGGAAGCGGATTACGCGTACCTCACTCGACGCGGCGAAAATCGAAGCGCGCAGGCTCATCGCGCAAATTGCTTCGGGTCGCGCCCATGGGAAGCGAATGACGCTTGCCGAGGTGGAGGATTACCGGCTCGCGAAAGATAAGCTCGCGCCGTTTGGCATGTCACTACTCGGAGCGATTGAGGAATGGGTCGCTGGACGCGGCAAGACTCCGCGGATCGTCCCGAAGACAGCCACCGAAGTCGTCCAAGAATTCCTCACGTCGAAGCGCGTGGAAAGCGTGGGCTTCTTCCATTTGGAAGATCGAAAATATAGGATGAACAAATTCGCCGCTGCTTTTCCCGGCCGCATCGATCAAATCAGTACGCACGAAATTGAGGTTTGGCTGAATGGCCTCGGCGTGAGTGGGCGCACGCGCAACAATTACCGTAGTGCCGTTCTCCAGCTTTTCCGCTACGCGCGCAGCAAGCGCTACCTGCCGCGGAACGAGCCCACCGCTGTCGAAGATGTGGCTTCCGCGAATTCCGGCGAGGGCGCAATTGAAATATACACGCCGCAAGAGCTGCGGTTGCTCCTCTCACATGCTCCGGCGAAACTGCTGCCGTTTTTTGCGATCGGCGCATTTGCCGGTCTGCGAAGTCAGGAAATCATGCGGCTCGATTGGAGTGAAATTCGCTTCGAGCAACATTTCATCGAAGTTGCTGCGGCCAAGGCGAAGACAGCCTCACGTCGTCTCGCTCCGCTGCTGCCCGTGCTCGCAGCTTGGCTGTTGCCGCTGCGCCAGAAGACAGGTCACGTGGTCGGCTACACGCGTAACGACATGCTTTGCGAAGCGCGGCAGCGGTATTGCAAGAGCGGTATCAAAGTGGGGGGACAGCCTTTTGAATTCCGGTGGAAGCCGAATGCGCTGCGGCACAGCTACGCAAGCTATCGACTGGCCGACATCAAGGATGCGGCGCGGGTCGCGCTGGAGATGGGCAACTCGCCGGCAATGCTCTTTCGCAATTACCGCGAGCTTGTGACCGAGAAACAAGCGGCAGAATGGTTCGCTGTACTTCCCGAAACCAAAAGATCGGCAAAACCAACCCCCAAACAAATCGGGCGACAAGCCGCTTAACTGCGCGATTTGATCAAGAACTCCTCCATAAATACGACGAGTTCTTGAAGGCGGTAGCGCACTAAATGTGAACTGACCTTGCGCGGATGAATATAGCCAAGGCGTACCCACTCCTTGAACTGTGATTCGCCGACGGAAAGGAATTTGCACGCGCCTTTGAGATCGACATAGCCGCTAAAATCATTGATCCGCGAAATCTGTTTTTCGACAGCGTCGCTGATGGCGCGAATCAGCAACTCGTCTTGAATTTCAACGCGCAACATGTGCTATTTATTCAGCGTGATTTCCATTTTCAAAAGCCGGGCGGAAACAACAAAGCTCAAACCATAACCAAGTAACCCTCGGGCGATTTCCAGGAGGAAAGGTCCTCATGCTTGAGGTTTAACCTAATGACGGTGTCTGCGTGCTCTCATTCCGGCGCAGCTTTGCGCCCGCTTGAAGCCGTGAACTGCGACACGCCAGCGGAAGGGCAGCTATTGCTGCCTACGAAATCCTCTGCCCGATGAACCTTATGAAACAGGAATCTCTCCTATTCTGACGATGCGATCGAAAACATCTCCGTCCGGTGTGCAACGTTTCCGAGCCGGACGCGGCACCGTTGGGAAACCTAACGGCTCGCAATCAACGGTCTGTTTTGCTAGATTATTTTGTTTGAAAGTGCACTCCGAAAGTGTGCAGACTGAAGAAACAGGTTCCCTGCATTTGGCTGCCATAGCGCGCCGCGTTTGCTGGTGGGAACCGGTTGCCGCCACCCTTGAAAATCCACCGCTGTTTCTCTGCCGGATCATGGCGCTGGGAACGTGGGAGGACATCTGCATTGCCCTCGACCATTATGGCAGGGATGCTTTTCGCGAGGCATTGCAAAATGCGCCTCCCGGCCTGTTCGACCCCCGTTCGTGGCATTAGTGGCACCACCGCTTGAAGCTTCTGCCTGTTCCATCCTTACCAGAGCGCGCAATTTCGGCATGAAGCCGCGGCTGGATGTCACATGTCCGCGAGATCATATCATTCTTCATCGCGCCACCCATAGCGAGCGCGAGAACTCCATCGCGTTCGCGCGACGACCCCAATCTCGCAAAGACATCGAGCTTCTCCGTTCGGGCTTCCACGCCGCGCGTGCGGCTCCTCTCTTCCGAAAGCTCAAAGCCTTTGCTCTCCCTTCCAGCGATGCAGTCATCGCGCGGTTGCCTTCCCTTCGGTCGCGTCTCCGCAAGCTCCGGTGCGCCCTTCATTCCGACAATCGCGCGATCACTGCGGCGTGCTCAGAATCTTCCTGCGCTGGCAACTGCGCGTGACACTGCTCCACGATTTTATGGCTCGGTCCGCGCCGTCAAGGTATTGCTCGCTCCGCTGCGCTCCACCGTTGACTGTGCTCCCTCCGCCGATGGAGAGGTCGCTATCGATTTCACGCAGAGAAATTGTCGCAACTGCCGAGAAAAGTACCGGCGGGGACAACACCTTCCGCCATAGCTCGCGACCGCAAAAACTGTCCAGTGATTCCAATGAGTTCCTTCGTCAAAATGACGGTTTGTCGTGTCCAAGTTGGTCACCCTCTTCGGCGACAATGTCTCGCCAATTTATGGCGCAGCGAGCGTTCCACTTTATCGGGGCAATGTGGCCGAGGCAGTGACCAGATGCGCGCTCAATGCGCATGAATTATGCACATCAGCCGAAGCCTCGGATGTGCATCTTGATAGGATAGACGCCCTACCCCTTAGCCATGCTTTGGAAACCGACCTGTCGCTGAACGCCTGCCAAAAGTATGAGTAATCTCACGGACATCGCAGCACGCACCCAGCGTTTTCGCGACGGCGTTCGCGCATTCACGCCGCCGGTGCCGAAACGTTCTCGCCAAATTGATCACGTTAACAAATGGCATCATCGAGCTGCGCGAAAAGGGAGCTTGATTGCGCCAAATTCGCGACGTGCCCGCAACGGCAGACCCGACTATGAGCACCACCGGGATTGCATACTTCTCGCGGAGGTCGCTGATACGTCAACACCGCCGCTACGACGTCAGCGATTCGATCGCCAACGTGATTGTGTTTAGAACGCGAACGGTCGGCGACCTGAAGCCGTTTCGGTGATCATCGCGTCCGCGACACGCTATCAAGCAGCAAGGTCGACACTGAGTGATTGAACCACCAGCAGCACGTTCGCGCAGCCGCAACTCACACAGGGCAGACTCGCGCAACCTTCGATCAACGCAGCTCTTAAATGACCAAACAAATCAACGTTGTCATCAGCGGCAACGGTGCCGTAGGGCACGGTTTCTCTCCACGAAGTTTGTTCGGTATCTCTAAGATTGTGGCATCGCTCATTGCGCAATCGACACCACGAGAACTCGACGCTGAAGTACTTCAACGTACAGTCACAGTTCATCAATCTTGAGCACCGCCGTGAGATCGACCGCGTCTTCACGAGTGCAGAAACTTCCGATCTGCTCGTGATCGATTGCAGGGCGGCTCCACTGTGCACCAACGATTTATGGAATCTTGACCTGTTCATCGATCTCTTCGATAAGGTCAGCGGTGGCGATCTTCTGCGCAAATTCGGCGTGCCACTAACCGTCATCTGTCCAGTCAATCACGAAACCGACAGCGTCGAGCAGCTCCGCATCCTGTCCGACGCGCTATATGATCACTGTGCCTGGGTTGTCGTAAAAAACGAAGCACACGCTCGCGCCGCGCCAGTAGAAGCGAGTCACTAATCCAAATGCGGTCACTCACTGTTTCCTGCGGCGAAAGCTTTGCGGTCTAGGAAAATTTCGTACGAAAGTTTCACAATCGTAACTTGCCCTGCGTTTACGGATTTAGTAAAACCGTGGGCACAAGAAAAACAGTGCAAAAATAAAACCACAACCTCATAACCATGAAAGGAAAAATGAGGAAGACAAATCTGCAACATAAACAGCACAAAACCTTCTTTGGAAGAAATGCAATTCTGCTCGCCATAACCGCCTTGGCGCTTCTCGCCTCACCCGGCGTGGCGCTGGCGGACTGTACGCCGGTGACGAATTGGACCGACGGCAAAGGCAGCTGGTTCACTTCAGGGA
The DNA here is from genome assembly GCA_035652115.1 of Bryobacteraceae bacterium. Lineage (GTDB taxonomy): Bacteria > Acidobacteriota > Terriglobia > Bryobacterales > Bryobacteraceae > Bog-105. The sequence continues at coordinate 7,978 of DASREJ010000135.1, read as the reverse complement.
ATTGGGACGGTGGGGTACCCAGTTCTGGAATCGGCGCCGTGGTCGATAACGGAGGCACCGCTCAGATTAGTGGCTCGCTGCCACTTGCCAGCGCCTGCTCTCTGAGTCTCGGCCCCACTGCGGGGCATTCCGGCAATGTCTCGGTCAGTACAAGCGGAAGCTTAACGGTCACCTACGGCATTACCGTCGGCGACCAAGGCACGGGCAGTCTGACGGTCACCAACTCAGGTAGTAGTGTAACCAGCGGGGATGGAATTGATGTCGGCGGGAGCACAGGCACCACCCTTGGGGTTGGCACGTTGACGGTCAGTGATAGCGGAACCGTTAGCGCAACGAGTGTTGGCGTGAACACCTCCGGCACGTTGACGGGCAATGGAACCGTTAACGTTAACTCCGGTTCGGGGACAGTGACCATTAATGGGGGCACGCTTGCACCGACTGGCACTCTCACCATCACCGGCAATCTTTCTTTCGGCGCGAACGCTAACATGAGCTGCACCGTTAGCTCGACCAGGGTGGACAACGCCCAGGTCTCCGGTACGGCGCAGCTGAACGGCAAATTGTCTGTGACGGTGAACAGCGCGGGAGATTTTACGCTCTTGCACGCGGATGGCGGCATCGGCACCACACCGTTCTCGAGTTATTCGTTCACTTACAACGGATGCTTTAGTGCGAGCATCGAATACGATCGCACTCACGGTAACGTCATTCTTCATGTTGTAGCCACGTGTTAAGTGTGCGTGCGTTGATCGCTCATTTTTGCTGTGCGGCCATTGCGTGTCTGCTGGGTATGGAGATCCCGACAGCGTTGGGACTGGCGAACGCCAATCCCCAACCGCGGGAGACGGGATCAGGTAGAACGCTAAGCTCAGCAGAGCGCGTGGCGTACCAGTATGCGATCGAAGAGATCTATTGGCGTCACCGGATTTGGCCGAGGGACAATCCAAGGCCTAAGCCGCCGCTGGATGCGGTGATCTCGCGAGAGCGAATTGAGAAGAAGGTCACCGATTACCTTCGCAAATCGCAGCTTGTCACGGATCAACGGGGCTCGCCAATTACCGCGAGCGAGCTTCAGGCCGAAATGGATCGCATGGCCAGCCACACGAAACGGCCTGAGGTGTTAGCTGAGCTTTTTGCGGCTCTTGGGAACGATCCCTTCGTGATCGCAGAGTGTCTTGCCAGGCCCGCGCTAACTGAGCGTTTGGTGACAAGCGCCCATCTTACCGTGGCAGATCGTTGGAGTCACGGCGAGCCGGAGCGGAGGTACCGGGTGCTTAATACAATAGCAGTGCCGAGCGCTAGCTACACTCTTCCACAAATAGTAGAAGGCGCGGGTGGCTGCACAGACGATACTTGGGCTGCTACTAGCACTGTGAACCCACCGGACGCGCGCTTCCGCCACAGCGCAATCTGGACCGGCAGCGAAATGATTATATGGGGAGGCTCTTTCACCACCAATGTCTGGCATTACTTCAACACCGGCGGTAGATATGACCCAGCGACCGACACGTGGACCGCCACGAGCACTATCAACGCGCCCATTGCCCGAGATGCACACACGGCGGTATGGACTGGTAGTGAAATGATTGTTTGGGGTGGAGGGGATAACACGGACTTTTTTAACACTGGGGGCAGGTACAACCCAGCCGACGACAGTTGGACAGCTACTAGCACGGCCAACGCGCCCACAGCTCGCGTCGAGCACACCGCAGTCTGGACCGGCACCGAGGTGATCGTGTGGGGTGGAATTGGATGTGGCCTTAACTGCAACTTGAATACTGGCGGGAGATACAATCCCAGCACAGACACTTGGACAGCTACAAGCACGGTCAACGCGCCCGGGGCCCGATGGTATCACAGTGCCGTGTGGACGGGCAGCGAAATGGTGGTGTGGGGTGGAACTAATCAAACGATCTACTTGAACACTGGCGGCAGATACAATCCAAGCGCGGACAGTTGGACAGCCACCGGCGTCCCCAATGATGTGCTGGGTCGCATTGCTCACTCGACAGTCTGGAGCGGCAGCGAAATGATGGTCTGGGGCGGCGTTGATTCGACATTCAACGATTGCAATACCGGCGGCAGATACAACCCGACGGGTGATAGCTGGATGCCGATAAGCACAATCAACGCCCCCTCTGCACGCGACTCTCACACCGCGGTGTGGACTGGCAGCGAGATGGTCGTCTGGGGCGGTGAATTCGGGCCCCCCGCTGTGTATTTGGATACTGGTGGCAGATACAGCACCGGCACAGACAGTTGGATAGCGACTAGTATCGCGAACGCGCCCCATGCCAGACAGGTTCACACGGCAGTGTGGACCGGCGGCGAAATGATCGTTTGGGGTGGCACCTACAGCGTCGGTAACAACTTATTCTTTTTAAACACCGGCGGTAGATACTGCGCGCAGGTCGGTCGCTCGCCAACACCGACTCCTACAGCCAGCCCGACTCCGACGGCTACTCTAACGCCGACGCCCACACTTACTCCTACTGCCACGGCAACTCCGACTGCAACTGCGACGCCGACAGCTACGCCAACGGCCACAGCAACGGCTACACCAAGGATAACCCCAACACCGAGACGTCGACCGACCCCGCCGCCCCGCCCAACTCCTAGATGATCAGTGTAATCGCGATCCGTAAAAAATTTAGGAAAAAGAGTTGTTATCTGTCTCAGGACTCATTAGACGCGGCAAGCCATGGAAAACGGAAGAACAGCTTCACTCCGCAAATCAATTACGATACGAACCACGTTTATCTTGGTCTTGTGCCCAATCAATGACGTGGATGCGATTTGAGTGATAAAAAAGTTGCCTGCATGTAGGCTGCAATCGACCGATCGGCGCAAGTGCTGCAGTCTTGATTTTTGAACGCTTCAACGCATTTCGCAAATCATAGTAAATCGAGAATTCCCAAATCCTTTTCCCTTCAATTCACTTTGATTGTGTTGTCACGCCAAGCGCTGATTCCGTAACCGAGCTCCGACTTTACCGCTCGCTGTGCGCCGTAAAGCTATTGCTCGCGGGGCTGCGCTCCACCTGTGACTGTGCTCGCTCCGAGGATGGGAGGTCTTTATCGGTTCGCGTTAGAAGGACAGTTGCTGACTTTAACGGCGTCGCAGTTAGGCACTCCCTCGGCACAATCCTCACGGATGCTCGGACCATCTGGTTGATTTTAACCAGCGCTCCAATTGCTGTTCACGAAAGTTCTTGAGGCGCGGATTTCTGACCTTTTTCAGGCAATCAATTGGAACCAGCTTTCCAGTCGAATTTGCCAAATCGCTGCGCTAATCGCCGAGCGACTAAGTTCTAGAATCCGCTGAATGTCGCGAAGGCATTGTCGGGCCACTGCATCCCTTTCGCCGGCAGCTGTCAACTGGCGCTCTAGAAACAGGGGCACACAAAGTCGCAAAATTTCGACCTGATTCCGATCATTTCGCCCTCACTGATCGAGCTCAACCAGCTTGTGCAGCTTCGCTTTCAACATGGTGATCGGATCAGTCATGTAAATCTTTGCATCGCCAACGACGAATGGAACTGCTTTGTCGTCGATCTCACGATTCGTAACACCGCGAACTGATTTCAATATTGGCGAGGACAAGCGATGCTGCCCCTCGTACACGACACTATGCGTCTTCGAAGCCAATTGATAAGCGTCAGCTATGCTCCCGAGCAAATCGAGATCGCGACTCGTGAATGGGCGATAGGCAAGCAATTCCGGTTTGTCCGGTGCATACCTGTCGGCCCAAAAATTTACCGCTTGTCTGCCGACGATTATAATTCGGCCACTTGGAATTGAATAAATCAGCTCTAGCAGAGCATCTGCATCACTTACGGAAAAATCGTCGGACCCAGCCACTCAAACGTGGGCGTATGCAGAGCGATCCGATGCGACACGATAGTTTCGCGCGTCACGAAAGAAAGAATTCTTAGCTTGGACGGATTTGCGCATTGCTGGGTCACGAGCGACCTGCCGCGCATCGGCAGAACGATGGCGTGCCTTGCGGGCGGCAAGAATTCTACTACTAACCGCTTTGATCTTTACCGCTTTCACGACTGGTCATTCTTGCCCTCAAAGCCCTTCGCTGTCAAAGCACATTGTGCACCGAAACCGTCGCGCAACGTTAGGGCGGGCGTTACGAACGCCCGGACACCAGGCGTGAAGTCAATAAAATGACGTGACAAAACGTGACAAATTTCAACGATTTTCGTGCCTTTTGGCGACCTCTTCAAATTTTGACAAAAAAGACTCCAGATCCGTAAGTAACTGTTAATAAGCTAATTGCATATTAGGAAACAGTCACAAAAAAGTACGCTTCGACGGGTTCGAATCCCGTTAGGGTCGCGTTTCTCAGGGGGAAACCTGGATGCCGAAGGGAACGGATCGAGTGCGGCCGGCGATTTGTACCTGAGCGAAAAGACGAACAAAGCCGGGTCGCAGTGCGTAAATTTGAAACTCCAGTTCAGGTCCGCCGCGTGCCGCGGGATCCGCCGCCGGAGGGCCCTTGGGGTGGATGTGCATCACGGTGGTGAGGTCCTCATTAAATCCAACAAGGTGCGCGAACGCTCCCATGAATGGCTCCAATTGAGTAAAACCTTTTCCGTCCGGAGTTGTGATTCTTAGTCGGGCCGCCGCGGGCCGGCCTGCCTGGATTGTTTGCGGAAGAATGAGTTCGTAATTCAATCCATCTACCTTTGCTCTCAAATTGACGGCACGATCTCGCAAAGGTTCTCCCACCGTGGCGGCCGGAATGTCCGTCATGACATATTCCTCCAGGCCGAGGGGCAGCGGCCTGATGTCTGCCCAGAGACGATAAGATCCGGGTTTGTTGGGGGTAAAGGTGAAAGCGTATTCTCCGGGATTGCGCGTGGGTTCTGGATGTTGATGATGGTAATCCGTAAGACTGTTATCCACGATCAGTAGGTGCACTTTTTTTGTGTGCGTTTCGATCAACTCCGAAGCAGGCACCGGGTCGCCGTTTGCTCGCTGCAACCGTAAAAGCGCTGTGACCGGCTTGCCTGCAATCAATGGTGTCGCCGTCTTGACCGAGGCGCGGACTGTTTGCTGCCCGGAGGAAGATGGACCGGAAGCGGACGGCAAAACGCGCACCATTTGATCCAGCAGCATGCCGCATTTGGGACAGACGTCGCTCCGTTTGCCAATCACATCCCGGTGCATCGGGCAGCTGAATGCTTCGAGGTATTTTTGCGCCCGGGCCACGATCTCCTTCGGGAAATATCCCTTCAGCTTTTCAAAGGACGCCAAAACTTTGGCCAGCTCGGCTTCAGAAGCGGCCTGCTGGTTCAAATCGGCCATCAAATGGAGCGCGCTCACTTGCGAGCAAAATGCCGTCAATTTGGCCTTGAAATCATCGCTCCGGGCCGGCACGATCTTTCCAGCTTCGGCCAACAATTCGTTCGCTGCCGCGCCCAGGATAAGATCTTCGTTGTGAATGGCGGCCAGGTTTTTGTCGCGGACGAAATTTTCCAGTTGCTTCACTACCTGCCACAGCATGGCCAGAGAACGCGAGGCAATCATTGGCGCGGGAACGGTGGCGGGATTGTTTTCGTGGGAGGCCTGCGGGGGAGTCGGGCTGGTAGTTCCAAGGCCGAGCGTTATCCCCGCAAAGAGTGCGCCGATCGTCGTGATTTCTCTCTTGAGGAACTCCATCCGGCAGCCGCTCCGCTCCATCGGATCGGAGCAGAGGCGGCTGAAGTATTGCACTTTTTCGCCCTTATGCGAGCGAGTGGCGACAACCGCCCGCAGAATGTGCGCCTGTGCGGCGCGCAATCAAAAACGGAGTTTGAGGAGGCGTCGGCGATTGAGTAAGTTTGCTGCGCGATGCAGTCCGGGTTTTACCAGTCGGGGTTCGAGCATCCGCATCCGGGGCGGGCGCGCGCCATCCTGAAAGCGCATCCCGAAGTCCGCCAGTTGATGGTGCGCAATCCGTGGACGGCGCTGATCGCGGTGGCGATCGTGGCTTTGCAAACGGCCATCGCGTTTGGAATGGGCGCGCTGGGATTTCATTACTGGTGGCTGAGTCTGCTCATCGCGTTTTGCGTCGGCGCGTTCGCCAATCATGCCAATTACGTCATCATTCACGACGCCACGCACAATCTCATTTTCCGGAACCCGAGCCGGAACAAGATGGTGGCGATCCTCGCCGATCTGCCCAACCTCGCCCCGGGAGCGATGGGTTTTCGCGTTTATCACCTGAAACATCATTCGCATCAGGGCGATTACGAGTGGGACGCGGACCTCGCAAACCACTGGGAAGCGCGCCTGGTGGGCAACAAATGGTACCGGAAAGCGATCTGGCTGATGCTCTTCCCATTTTTCCAGATAACGCGTCCGCCGCGGCTGAAAGCGATCAGGATGTGGGACCGCTGGTTTACGCTGAATCTGGCGTGCGCGATCGTCTACGACGCGGCCATCGTTTATCTCTGTGGCTGGGCCGGGTTTCTCTATCTGGCGTTCGCGTTTTTCTTTTCCATTGGGCTGCATCCGGTGGGAGCGCGCTGGATTCAGGAGCATTACACGTACGATTTTGATCAGGAGACGTTCAGTTATTACGGGCCAATCAACCGCGTGGCGCTGAACATGGGTTATCACAATGAACATCACGATCTGCCTTCGATCCCGTGGAACAACTTGCCCAAGCTGCGCGCCATGGCGCCGGAGTTTTACGACAATTTAAAATATCACTCGTCCTGGAGCCGGTTGCTTTTGCAGTTTATTTTTGACAAGCGCTACAGCCTCTACTCGCGAGTGGAACGGATGAAACAAATGGCGCCTCAGCAGGGCGGGCCGAGCCTGGACAACAACGGAAAGAGCTCCGCGGCGCAGAGCGAATCCGCAGCGCGCGCGCAGCGCCCGCTGCTCCATCTTGATCTGAGTGCGCGCCCCATTAATTTTTAGCCATGCCGAATCTCGCGGCGAGCAAAAGGCCTTATGTTTCGAACAAGAACGAAACCGTGCGCCTGTTTGAGAGCGATTTTTTGGAGTTCTTCTCGCGTGTGCATCCGGCGACACCGCTGATCCTGTACGTGCCGGTGGTGAGTTACATGCTTTATGTCGCCCTGTGGCAACAAAAATTGTCGGTGATGGTCATTGCCGGATTTTTCGTGCTCGGCGTTCTGCTGTGGACTCTGCTGGAATATCTCATCCACCGCTACATTTTTCATTACGAGCCGAAGAGCCAGCCCGGGAAACGATTGCATTACATCATTCACGGGGTGCATCACGATTACCCCAATGACGCCAAAAGGCTGGTTATGCCACCCAGTGTGAGCGTCCCGCTGGCGTTGTTTTTCTACGTCTTGTTCCTGCTGATCTTTGGACGCTTCGCGGCCGCCGCGTTTGCCGGGCTGGTGTTCGGTTACCTCTGCTACGACACCCTTCATTACGCCATTCACCATTTTCCGATGAAGCGGGGAGCGTGGCTCTGGCTGAAGCAGTATCATCTGCGCCACCATTATCGGGACGCGAACGCCGGATTTGGAATCAGCTCCCCTCTCTGGGATTACGTTTTCCGTACTACGCGCCGGTAAGAGTCTCGCCCCGAGCCCGGCACCCTACTAAAGCCTTGTCCCGAACTGCGAAAATCAATAGATTGGCTGCCCCGACACGACCCGATGCGTTTGTCGATGCAGTGCAAAGCGTTGTAAGAAAAACCGGTGAAGGACAAAACCTCCAATCTTGCTGGAAAACAGCGTCCGTGTGAGAGCGAACGAGCGAAACACACTGTACCGTTCGATGAACGTTGAGGACCCGGCAAAACTCAGTCTGAGCAATTTTCTGGCGGGGGAGAGCAACGACCCGCTGGAGCCGCCACCTAGCTTTATCAATTGGATACGGCTCGGCGCCTGGGCAGTGGAATTGTACGAGCCGGAAATGCTGGCCAGCGCAGACGCGCGCACCACTATCAATTACGGTGGGAAACCGCGGCCGGTCATAAATCTTGCCTCGTACAATTA
>DASREJ010000134.1:0-13911 GCA_035652115.1 Bryobacteraceae bacterium | reverse complement strand
ACGACAAACTACGCCGGTGGATGCCCCGGACTCACTTGGGAACCTGGTAACCCATATACCGCGTCTAACGGCAATGTAAGCGTTTCGAAAAGTGGGTGCGAGGGAATCGTGACCGGCATCCAAGATGGTTCTTCGACAGTTAGCGCGGAGGATGACTTCGCGACGGTCGACGCAGAGGGAGATACAGGACCGCTTTATACCGAGAACCGTGCGCAAGTAGATGTGAAGACTGCACCATCTGGCTGCCCGACCGACATAAACGTCACGGGCGTGGACACCAATTCCACTAGAGAATAGTTCGCCAAACCCCAAAAATCAGTACCCTTACATTAAAACCGGGGTGGGCGGAATTGCGCAAATGACCGTTAGCGATCCCGCGGGCCAAGACTGGACCGGAACCCAACTATATGAGACGATAACCGTGACCTCAAACTCTTGCAGCACTGATGTGTTCCCGGTACCAACCTCCGCCCCAAATCCATTCACCGTCGGAGCGGGCGGAGCTGCGTTTGGTGTATCGAAGGACCCGACCACTAACGTAATCTGGGACTTACATTACACAACGTTACAGCCTGACGGCCTAACCGTCGCGGGGCAAACCAGCTGTACACAAGTCGCTACGCAGTCCTACTCTTGTCGAGGAACCACGCTCGGGAACACGTTTGTAATCACTCGCCAGTTTACAAAGGACACGATAAATAGCGTATCTGTAACTCGAGTTGCGCTTACGAAACAGCTTCAATAGTAATAATAGGTGGAGGGCGAAAACGGAATAAAATGCGAATCGCCAATCTTATTGGACAAATCTTTCTGACCGCCCTTATAGGTGCCGACTCCCTTGCTCAGACCAACCCAACCGTCTCGCAGCCATTGCAGACGATAGATCAACAGTTGCAGGATCATAAAATTTCGCCGAACCGGAGCGACATTATACAAGCTTTGCAAAGTTTGGATGGAGAGGTGAGGGCGCTGGCTGCGCTGAAGCTCGCCAACGATAAGGACGCTAATGCCGTGCCTCATATTTCAGATGCGTTCCGAAACGAAAGAGTACCTGAGGTAGAGATTCAACTCGCTTTTGCATTGGCCGAACTGGGGGAAAAAAGCGGGACGACGTCGCTCAAAACTTTATGTGATGACAAGAGCCAATCCGTGTCGATTAGGCTCGGGGCCGCTCAAAACTTGCTCGGACTTCACAACCAGGATTGTTTGAGCGCTGTTCTCGAAATTCTCAAAAATAACACTGAAAGCGGGAGCCAAGCAAACGCTCTCGGGGTATTGTCAGGTTTTCGGGAGGCCCTGAAACAACATCCGCAAGTGATTGTAGATCCAATTGTGAAATCGCTATCGGCCTCATCTCCCTATGTAAGAATTAGCGCTGCGCTCGCGCTGGAGAACTTAACTGCGCTGTCCGCTATTCCGGAGTTGGAGTTTGCACTCGCCCGCGAGCAAGATGAGGGGGTTCGCGCGCAAATGGAACTCGACTTGGCAATACTAAAGCGGAAAGCATCAAGCAGAGCGCATTAACGGCTACGAATTCTCGACAAATCAGCGCGGAATTGCCCCGAATCGATATCCGGCCCAACTGCAGGAGTCTCGCAAGTCGGTGACAGATCTAGAAAATTTTTCTTTCTCCTTCTGAATCTGCTTCTTACAACCAAACTCGGCCTGTGGAAAGTTCGTTTTTGAGGTTTCATGTGCTATGTTCTGGCAGGCTCGCAAGAGGTCAAATCCTCTTCGCGGGCCGTTTGTTTTTAGGAGCCAAATATGTCCAAGAAGAACCGCACTGCATGGCGGAAACCTGCGCCGCAGTCCACGAACGTTCATACCGAGCCGGGAGAGTTAGCGACGTTGACCGAGCCGGAAGCGCCTGCCATCGCGCCCATCTCCCCCGCCCAACTGGCCGCCAACAGGGCCAATGCCCAACTCTCCACCGGCCCGCGCAGCGCTGCTGGATTGGCGCGATCCTCCCAAAATGCGGTTAAGTCCGCGCTCACCGGACGCACCGTGCTGCTTCCCACCGACGATGTCGAAGAATACGCTCGCTTCCTTACCGGCTTCCAGAACGATTTCAAGCCGCTTGGTCAGGTTGAATGCGAACTCGTCCAGGTCATCGTGGATTGTTTCTGGCGTCAGCGCCGCATCCAGGCTCTCGAATTCGCGTTATACGCGCACGGCCACGAACAATTCGAGGACGCCTTCAACGATTCTCCAGAAGAGCATCGCTACAACCGGATTGTCCTGCAAACGCATATGACCTACGAAAAGCAATTCCGCAATTTTCAAATTCAGGAAGCACGCTTGGATCGCAAACATGCCAAGGCCATGGCCGAACTCGAACGTCTGCAGAAAGACCGCAAAGCGAATGAGCAGCCGTGTGAAACTGCAACGTCAGACGATGAATTCTTCGCCGCTCTCGATGCCGGTTATGTCCCGCCCTCGCTTGCTGCGCAACTCGCTAAAAACAAGGCGGCTACCCAAAATGGCTTCGTTTTTTCAAATGACGAAATCGCATGCCAAACCGAACTCTCCCCGGCTCTCCAAATCGCATGAAAATAGCCGCCGCGCTCTGAATAACGCCCCTCAATTTGAAATTACGAAAAGCAACCGCACTGATAAGCGGCGTTGAGTTCAAATCGCAATAATTGATGAGGTATTTCCGATTGCGTTTGTGACCGCAATTCCGTTACACTAAACAGCAAGCCCGCCCAGGCTTGGCGACTGTTTCTATTCCCCGTTGAACCGTTCGCACTGTCCGCGAAACCGGCTCTAAATCGTACAGATTTTTCGCGGGGTGAGAACTGTCTCTATCTGCATCCAAGAAAGCTGGTCATACACACTGTCCGTATTGCGCGCTTCAATGCGGCATGACGGTTAGTTCGCGGAATGGACGAACTACAATTGCGGGACGATACTTCCCTGTCAATCGCGGCGGCCTGTGCCAGAAAGGTTGGAGCGCAGCCGAGCTTCTCGACCATCCCGAGCGCCTGAGAACACCGCTGATTCGAGACAACAAAGGCAGTGAGTTGCGACCGGCTTCATGGGATGACGCACTGAACCGGATAGCGGATGAGATTCGCTCCATCCATGCGCAGCATGGACGCAACACCGTGGGCGTCTTCGGCGGCGGTAGCCTTACGAACGAAAAGGCGTACATGCTTGGGAAGTTTGCCAGGGTGGCGCTGCGCACTTCGCAAATCGACTACAACGGCCGGTTCTGCATGTCCTCTGCGGCGGCAGCCTCTATCAAGGCATTCGGATTGGATCGCGGCCTGCCGTTTCCGATAGCAGACATTGAGCATGCGCGCACCATTCTTCTAGTGGGCAGCAATGTTGCTGAAACGATGCCGCCCGTCATGCAGTATTTTCAGGCCCAACAGCTCAGCGGAGGATCGCTAATTGTCGTCGATCCGCGTAAAACACCGACGGCCGCGGCCGCAACGCTGCACCTGCAGATCACGCCGGGCAGCGATGTCGCGCTCGCAAACGGACTTCTCAACCTCGCAATTCGTGGCGGCTACATCGACGAGCAGTTCATTCAATCGCGCACCAGTGGCTTCGAGCCCATTCGCCGTACAGTTTCCGCTTATTGGCCGGATCGAGTGGAACGAATCACGGGCATCCCGGAAAAACAACTGGTAGACGCCGCGCGGCTGTTGGGTGAGGCACAAACCGCCATGGTGTTGACCGCGCGCGGCCCGGAACAGCAGAGTAAAGGGGTTGACAACGTTCTGGGATTTATCAATCTCATACTCGCCCTGGGCAAAGCAGGTAAACCTTATTGCGGTTATGGATGTGTGACCGGACAGGGCAACGGACAAGGAGGCCGCGAGCACGGCCAAAAAGCGGACCAACTGCCCGGCTATCGAAAAATCGATAATCCCGAACACCGGGCCCACATAGCAGCGGTTTGGGGTGTGCCCGAAGAGTCTATTCCCGGTCCGGGACGATCAGCCTACGAGATGCTCGAAGACGCCGGGAGCGAAGACGGCATCCGCGGACTGTTGATCTTTGGTTCGAATCTGTCCGTGTCCGCGCCTCGTGCAGCGCACATCGAACGCCGGTTGCGCGCGCTTCGATTTCTATGTGTCTCCGATTTCTTTCTATCGGAAACGGCCGCTTTGGCTGACGTTGTTCTGCCGTCAGCGCAATGGGCCGAAGAAGAAGGCACAATGACCAATGTCGAAGGTCGAGTTATCCTTCGAAACGCGGCTGTGCCGCCTCCCGACGGAGTGCGTTCCGATCTGCAGATTATCTCCGGGCTTGCCGAGCGCCTCGGTGCCGTCTCACGCTTCCCGGCTGAACCGCAGGAAGTCTTCACCGAATTGCGGCACGCTTCCCGCGGTGGCGCCGCCGATTACTACGGAATTACCTACGAACGAATCGAGCAAGAGAATGGCGTCTTCTGGCCTTGTCCGGCGGAAGATCATCCCGGCACTCCGCGCCTGTTTCTGGACCAATTTGCTACACCCGATGGGCGCGCCCGTTTTCACGCTGTCGAATATCGCGGTCCGTGCGAGCAGCCGGATGATGAGTTTCCTCTGTATCTCACGACAGGGCGTGTTATGCAGCAGTATCAATCAGGTACGCAAACGCGGCGTGTCCGGCAGTTAAGAGATGCCGTTCCCGAGGTGTTTGTTGAAATACATCCGTCCATGGCGAGCTCGCACGAACTTTCGAGCGGAGATCGCGCGCGAGTGATTACTCGAAGAGGCGTGGTGACGCTTAAAGTGCGGCTGTCACTCGCGATTCGTATGGACACGCTTTTTGTCCCATTTCATTTTCCGGAAGGTGGCCGCGCCAATCTATTGACAAATCCGGCCCTCGATCCGGTCTCTCGAATGCCCGAATTCAAGGTGTGCGCAGCGCGTATTGAAAAGGCTGCGGAATGTCTCACGGAGGTGTAAGCGAATTGCGAAAGAAGAACCTTGTTGTCATAGGCAACGGCATGGCAGGCGCACGCGCGGTTGAGGAAATACTTACCCGCGGTGGTGGCGACATGTTCGAGATCACGGTGTATGGTGACGAACCTTATGGCAATTACAATCGCATTCTTCTGTCCAACGTCCTAAATGGCAGCCAGCATGAACACGAAATCTTTCTCAATCCGATCGAGTGGTATCGGGACAACAACATTACGCTTCACGTTGGCGTTTATGCCGAATCCATTCTCCGTAAAGCCAAATGCGTTTTAGGGCAAGACGGCAGCATTGAACCATATGACAAGGTCATCATCGCTACCGGCAGCCGCTCCCACGTGCCGGCGATTGAAGGCATCACATTACCGGACGGCCGGGATAAGCCCGGCGTTTTTGTATTTCGAACGCTCGACGATTGCCGAGAAATTGCCGAATACGCGCAGTCATGCCGGGGCCGCGCAGCCATAATCGGCGGCGGTCTACTGGGTCTCGAAGCCGCACGCGGCCTTCAGAATTACGGTGTTCAGGTGGATGTTGTTCATCGCAGCCAGCACCTGATGAACCAGCAACTCGATGCGCAAGCGGGCGCGATCCTGAAGGCGACGATCGAGCAGATGAACATTGGCGTTCTGCTCTCGAGAGACACAAGAATGGTGCTCGGCGAAGATCGCGTAACGGGGATTCGTTTCGCCGACGGAGGCGTCCTGCAGTGCGACATGGTCGTCATGGCAGCGGGTATCAAGCCAAACGCCGAGATCGGCGCGCGTTGCGGCTTGAAAGTCCAGCGGGCAATTCTCGTCGACAATCAGATGCGCTCGGTGGACGATCCCGACATTTATGTCGTGGGTGAGTGCGCTCAACATCGCGGTCACGTATACGGGCTGGTCGCTCCTCTATGGGAGCAGGCCAAAGTATTGGCCGATCACATCACGGGCGCCGTTCCCAATGCCGCCTATCACGGTTCAAAGGTCGCGACAAAACTCAAAGTAATGGGTGTCGAGATGGCCGCCATGGGCCTGATTGAAGCGGAAGACGAACGCGATGAAATCGTGCAGTTCACCGAGCCTAAGAAAGGCACCTACAAAAAGCTGATTGTGCGCGATGGCCGGCTTGCGGGCGCTATTTTGCTAGGCGACATCAGCAAGGCGGCGTACTTGCTGCAAGCGTTCGACCGAAACACGCCGCTTCCTGAAGATCGCCTGACGTTGTTGTTCGATATCGGTGCGTCGTCAAAGAAATTGAGCGTGGAAGAGATGCCGCCTGAGATGCAGATATGCAATTGTAATGGTGTCAGCAAACGCGACCTCCTCACCTGCACCAAAAATGGGAAGCGCAACGCGAAAGCAGTGATGGAATCGACTCGTGCCGGCATGGGTTGCGGCTCCTGTAAGAGCTTGGTTGCAGAGATCGTGGAGTTCGCCTGTGGCGGCGAAATCGAGGAAGATCCCTCGATTCACTACTATGTGCCGGGCGTGCCCTTCACTAAACCTGAACTTATCCGCATCTGTCGTGAACTCAACCTGAAGTCCGTCTCGTCCGTATTCCGAGTGCTTGCCGACGGGAAAGAAGATGCCGCCAGCAAACCGGGGCTTGCTTCGCTGCTCAACACGATCTGGGCAGAAGAGTACATCCACGAACCGGACGCGCGCTTCATTAATGAGCGCGTACACGCAAATATTCAGAAAGACGGTACGTTCTCTGTGGTCCCGCAGATTGCTGGCGGAGTTACAACGCCCGCCGAACTGCGCCGTATCGCGGACGTCGCGGAGAAATATGACGTGCCGATGGTGAAGCTGACCGGTGGCCAGCGAATCGATTTACTCGGCATCAGAAAAGACCAACTGCCCGACATTTGGCGCGATCTCGGCATCCCTTCCGGTCACGCTTATGCCAAAAGCTACCGGACCTGCAAGAGCTGCGTAGGCAGCGAGTTCTGCCGTTTCGGCGTCGGCGACAGTACTTCGCTCGCCATAAAAATCGAAAACAAGTTCAAGGGAATCGATACGCCGCACAAGGTAAAAATGGCCACAGCAGGATGCCCCAGAAACTGCTCGGAAGCAATGGTCAAGGACATCGGAGCCGTCGCAGTAGAGGGTGGCAAATGGGAAATCTACGTTGGCGGAGCGGCCGGCGCACACGTGCGAAAAGGAGACCTCCTTTGCGTAGTGGATAGCCACGAAGATGTGCTGAAATATGCCGCGCGATTTATGCAGTACTATCGCGAGAACGCCAAATATCTAGAGCGCAGTTACGGCTTCGTCGAGCGCGTCGGCATCGATAAAATCCGCGCCATTATACTCGACGACGAAGAAGGGGCCGGAGCGGCACTCGATGCGGCGATAGAAGCGTCGATCGCTGCCTACCGCGACCCATGGGAAGAGGCATATACGGCGGCCAGACCGGCTGAATTTGCTTCCACGCTTTCGACAATCCAATGACAAACACAGAACTCGATGTGACGATCGGGCAGATAAACGTCATTCCTCCAGGGGAAGGGCGTAATTTTGACGTGGCGGGTGAGCGGATCGCCGTATTTCACGCCCGTTCAGGGCAAGTCTTCGCCGTCCAAGCCGCCTGCCCGCACAAAGGCGGGCCGCTTGCCGATGGTTTGGTTGGTGGCGGCATCCTGATTTGCCCCTTGCATGCCTGGAAGTTCGATCTAAATTCGGGAGAAGCCCTGACGGGCTCATGCAGCCTGAAGACGTATCCGGTTCGCGTTGATGAGGAGGGCTGCGTCGTTTTGACGGTGGGCGGCAGCCAACACTGACGGCATTTGGGTCTACGATGTTCTTGAGGAGCTAATTATGCATTCACATGAGCATTCGAACCCAACCCGACGAGATGTGCTGGCGGCGGGTGCAACAGGCATTGCCGCCCTTGGTTCGGCAAAGCTTCTGAATGCGGACGCTCCCGCCAGCAGCGTCGCCATCGTTCGCTGCCGCAATTACGGCGATTTTACAGGGTGTCTCGCAACTGGCTTCGATCAGATTGGCGGAATTGACAAGCTGGTTCGCGGAAAAACCGTGGCGCTGAAATTAAACCTGACGGGCAATCCGAAGAGATTTCCGCTTACGCCCGATCTTCCCTACCGCACCAACGGCGAAACAATAGCTTCCACCGTACACCTTCTCGCCAAAGCCGGCGCCAAGCGTGTCCGCATAATCGAAAGCTTTTTCCCGGCGGACCAGGATCTTGCGCTATGGGCGCGCTATGGCATCGACGTGAATGCGATTAATAACCTCGGCGTGAATGTGGATTGGGAGAACGTTCAGAACTTAGGAAAATACAAGCAATATGTGCGCCTCAAGGTGCCGTGGGGCGGCTACATGTATCCGGCCTATCACCTGAACCAGGCGTTTACCGAGTGCGATGTGTATGCGTCGCTTTCGAAGCTGAAAAATCATTGGATTGGCGGCGTCACCATGTCGATGAAGAACAACTTTGGTGACACGCCGTGTTCGTTGTATGGCGGCGATTGCGGGCCGAATGGCAACGAACGCCCCACGTCGGAACGCGGCGCGGTACTGCATGACGGCAAAACGCCAGCGCCCGCAGGCGTCGACGCTGAATTACATCCCGATTCTCCGCGCGATCCAGGGTATCGGGTTCCGCGCATCGTCGTTGATCAAATCGGCATCCGGCCTATCGATCTCGCGATAGTAGATGGCGTGGAAACGGTGCGGGGCGGGGAAGGCCCCTGGCTGCCTGGTCTTGAGCGAATGACGCCGGGTTTGATTATCGTGGGACGCAACCCCATTTGCGTGGATACCGTAGGCATAGCGGTGCTGAGTTACAACCCGCGCGCGGATCGCGGCACATCGCCGTTCATCCGCGGCGACAACATGCTCAAACTCGCCGAAGCGGTCGGCATCGGCACTACCGATCTCAACCGAATCGAAGTTGTCGGCGTGAGCGTTAAAGATGCGCGCGTTGACTTCGGTCCCGGCGCAGTCGGCAAAACCCTTAAAGAACTGCGCGGCTAGTCGAATTCTCCGAGCCGTACCATTTACCGGCGGCAGTGTTCTACTTCCAAACAGACATTCCGCCCGCAAACTCGATATAAAAATATGTGGTACTTGTCATGTATTAGTTGTCGATTTGGGGCTACGTGGTTCGACGTATCTATAACAACCGGATCTCATGAGCAAAACTTTGGAAGATCAAACCTACCGCCGATCAATTATTTACGACAGCCTGACGGCCTTCCCACACGATTTGAGACTGGCAGCGCGATCTTTGCTACGGACGAAAGGCCTTTCGATAACCGTCATCCTGACTCTTGCTCTTGGGATTGGAGCGAACGCCGCGATCTTTAGCCTCGTCCGTGGAGTGCTTCTTCGTCCGCTGGTCAACCGCGATGAAGACCGGCTTCTCTATATCCGTCACAGCGCGCGTGGCATGGACGCCGACGACGTGGCGTTTTCGGTGCCCGAAATCCGGGATCTGCGCGCCGGGATGAAAAGCATCAGCGAATTCGGCGATTTTTCGGTCATTGGGTTCACGATGGTCGGCTTAGGCGAACCGCGCGAAGTTCGTGCCGGAGTGGTAGGCGGCACCTATTTCGATGTCATGGGATTGCGCCCTGTGCTGGGGCGGTTGTTAGGACCCACCGACGATGGGCCGAATGCGGCAGGCGCGGCGGTGTTGACGTATCGTTTTTGGACCACGGTTTTGAAGAGCGACCCATCCGTCCTCGGAAAACGCATCCGGCTCGGTGAGCGGACGGCGACCGTTGTCGGGGTCCTTGAGCCCTCCGTCCCGTACCCGGCAGAAACCGAACTGATTGCAAACGTGGTCACGAGTCCGCATCATTTGTCGGCCACCATGGTGACCGGCCGGGTGCATCGCATGACCGAACTTTTTGGCCGCCTCGCGCCCGGAGCGACAATCGACACTGTACGTGCCGAACTCCGCGCAATGAATGCACGCATGATACACGACCATCCGGAAGCGTATTCGCCAAAAGCGCATTTTGCGCTGGAGGTGACGCAACTTCGTGATCAGATTAACTCTCGCGCTTCTACGGTTCTGTGGATCTTGCTGGCCTCATCGCTATTGATTTTTGTGATCGCTTGTTCGAATGTTGCCAACCTAATACTTGCTCGGAGCGTCCAGCGCGAGGGTGAACTGGCGGTTCGCGCCGCTCTTGGCGCATCTCCCGGCGCCTTACGTCGCACTCTGTTGGCTGAAAGCCTTCTTCTATGTCTGGGGGGCGCAATTATCGGCGTGCTGATCGCACGGCCTATGGTGGCTATCCTGGGCCGCTATGCCTCACGATTCTCGGTTCGCGCGTTGGATATTACCGTCGATTCCAGCATGCTCTGGGTAGGAGCACTGCTTGCTGTGGCCGCGGCAGTGATGCTCGCATTTGTTCCGCGGCTGCCCGCGTCTGATGCCTCTCGCGGTCTGAGCCTCTCGGGAAGCAGTCTGCGCATCGCCGGTGGCACGAATCGCCGTTTGCGCATCTTTGCCATGATCCAGATCGCCGCATCCTTCGTACTGCTTGCCGGGGCAACCGCGCTGGTTACTACGCTTTTGAATTTGCAATCCGTCAACACAGGCTTTGACACTCGCCACGTTCTTGCTTTGAATGTTCCGGTAATGTCCTACGGAAAGACTCCGCAGCAGATTGCCGGCCTCTACAAAGAGTCTATTCGGCGGATTAAACAGTTGCCGGGAGTAGATGCTGTCGCGGTGGGAACAATAGTGCCGTGGCGTGATGCCGGTGCATTCGGACCCGGATTTCTGTTTTCAGCCGATGGGCACGTGCGCGCCCCAGGCGAGGAAGATCCGCGCGGACGTTTTCGAAGTGTGTCTCCTGGCTTCTTTGCATCACTAGGAGTGCCTATCGTCGCCGGCCGGGATTTCAACGACGCAGATAGCGCGGGTAAAGAGATGGTCGTGATTGTAAGTCAGAGCTTGGCACAGCGCATGTTTCCGAACCAGGATGCGGTGAACCGCCATATTATGTGGACCGACCCAATCATGAAGTTCATTGATGTCAGTACCGCGCCCAGGCGTATTGTGGGCGTTGCCGCTGACGTAGACGATGAGAACGTCGAGCCCAGTCCGGCGCTGACGATTTATCAACCCTTCGAACAGGCGAATCTCTGGGGCGGCCGCATGTTTGTGCATACGCATGTCGATCCGCATCCCTTAATCAGCCCTGTCACGCGCATCATTCGCGGCCTTTCCGTCGAGCAGCCAGTGGAACATGCCGCTACGCTTGCCGACATCCGCGCCGAAGTATTGACGCCGAACCGGCTCAATGCCCTCGTCTTTGGCGTTTTTGCGGGTGTGGCGCTCGCCATCGCGGTCGTGGGCGTTGCAGGCGTGCTCGCGTTTTCCGTCAGCCGCCGCATTCGCGAATTCGGCATACGTCTTGCCATCGGTTCCCAGAGCCGTCAGCTTCTTGGATCGGTCGTCAAAGATGGCGCGTTAATGGCGGCGGCAGGCATTGTCGCAGGCGCAATTTGCGGCTTTGCGCTTGAGCGAATAGCCGCGAGCTATCTCAGTGATCTCAAGATGCCCGGAATCGTTCCCATTATTGGCTCCGGCTTCCTGCTGTTGATCGCGGCTATTATCGCTTCCGCCTTGCCCGCTGCCCGGGCGGCACGAATTGACGTTATGGAAGCGCTGCGGTCGGAATAGAGAATGCGCTAACGAGCTTCGGTATCAAGCGCCGGCCGACACGCCGCCAACGAGCCGTGCTAGCGGATGATTCGAACTTCGTCTGCGACTTTTACGATGCCCGTCGAAGAGGGATAAAACTCCTGAATGACCATGGGGCGATCATGACTCATCTCGGCCGTGTACGTAGTACGAGAGGAAAAGCCCCAATAAGTTGACTCGGTCTTTTCACGGACAATAGTAGCCTCGGTGGCGGGGCTGTACCCTTTTACCTGCGGATTTCTTCCACTGGTGTCAACATCGGCCTCTTTCATCACCCGTGTCGTCTTCACTTGAGCGGATTTTTGCAGATAAAAGCTCCAATTTCGCCCATAACGGATTCCAAAAACGCAGCCCGAGGCGTAGACCGCCTCAATCGTGACTGCGCCAGCCTTCTTTTCTTTAAGCCATTTCTCGAACTCAACCGAGGTGTCGGTCTTGAAGCTGTCAACACCCAATTTGGGGTCATTGACGTAAGCTGATCGATTTATACCTTTTTGCAACTTGGTGTTCTTCGTGCCGTCCAGGGTGCCGACGGCGGCCATGCAAGATTCCCAGAACTCCGCTGCATCTACATTCAGTTTGCCGTCAATGCCGCCGTGATAGACGGTCGGGTTCATGGATTGGCCTCTAACAAACACGGAGCAGCCGTTGATTGCGGCTGTGAAGAACAATCCCGGATTGTTGGGATTGTCCGGCTCGAGAAGCGGTGCGTTCGGACTGCCACCCACGGGGTCGATGCTGACCTCGATCATCTTCATGCTCTGCCAAGGCAGATACCAAACCGGAACCCACCCCGGTTTAGCAGTCGCAGACACCTCAAACGTGAGCGCGTTGGGGCGATATGGCATGGTGATGAAGTTGATGTAGCGGATTCGATCCGCTTCATTTACTTTAAGCAGTTCTACCTTTTTCGGCTCCAAGCCCTCCTTTACGGTTCCCGGCGTCACGTCTTTGACATTTCCGATAGACGTAAGCTCTTGAACGCCTCGGCTTGGCGGAGCGACCACCCATTTGCGGAAAAGGTCCATTGGTTTGGTACGAAAGATGTTGTTGTACACGTTTAACGAACTCCTATGCGGGTCAAATTCGGAGACTGTTTGGTTGGAATATAGCAGGATTGCAAGAAAAAGGAATTATAAAAAAGTGCGAACATACGGGAAATGAGTACTGGGCATCTCGCGAATTCGCGGATGTGAGCTGACTCTGCTGTAAAGCTCGATCAGCCGCGGCAATGATCGTAAGCTTCGGAGCGGGTCCAGTAAATCAGAGCGGGGCAACGCGGACAAATCCGATATGCTCTTGTCATGTCGTGGCGTGCGTTATGAACAGGAATGCTAGACGTGTTATGGCTATCCTCGATCGGCACCTATTTAAAGAATTGTCGGTCTTGGCTATCGCCGTGCTTTCTTTCGTCGCTGGATCGCTGAGCGCGGGGTTTTTGCGGCCAACTGACGTGCGGGCTGACAACAATCGTGTTTTCGAGCTCATGATTTATCACACCAAGCCAGGGAGAGTGGCGGATCTTGAAGACATTTTTCGAGATGTGTCAAAGCTACAGGCCGCGCACAATCTCATAACTGTAGGGTATTGGGTACCCAACGAAGATCCCGCCTGGAAAAACACATTTGTGTACCTACTGGCTCATCCGAGCATGGAGGAAGCGAAGAAAAACTGGAATGCGCTTCATACCGACCCAGCCTTTCTGCCGTATCGGAAAGCTGCCGCGCCACTGATCGAGCAGGTGAATGGAGCATACCGGGTTGATGAAGTCTACATGCGACCGAGTGAGTATTCAGCACTGAAGTAGCGTGTCGGGTATTTCGGACAAAGATTCAGGTGCGGGATAAGACCAAGTGAATGAGTTGGCGGTTCAACTCAGTCGCCTTGTCTCTCGTCATGATTGCCTTCTCGGCGTGGATACAGTTGCCGCCCGACCAAAAGCTGGCGGCCGAGGACGAACGTGCGTTCAATGAAGAATTGAAACGGCTTGAGA
The DNA here is from genome assembly GCA_035652115.1 of Bryobacteraceae bacterium. Classification (GTDB taxonomy): domain Bacteria; phylum Acidobacteriota; class Terriglobia; order Bryobacterales; family Bryobacteraceae; genus Bog-105. The sequence goes on along the minus strand of DASREJ010000134.1, from coordinate 330 downwards.
AGCTGCTCTCAACCGCTAACGATAAAGATGCGATCGAACTTCAGATCGCTAACACTTACGCGGCAGGCGGGCAATTTTCAAAGGCCATACGACGCTTGCGTAGAGTAGTCGGAGCGAACGTTGGCTTCGACCCTTCTAGCGATATTGACTTTCGGAACCTCCGAGGTACTGCCGAATTTCAATCGATCATGGACGACGTGCGCCGCCAGACAGAGCCCGTTCACAATAGCCGGCTGATCGCGACTCTACAAACACGAGATGTTCGTCCGGAGAACATTGCCTTCGATTCCAAGCGGAGTGCTTTTATTCTCGGCAACACGGCCAGGTTCG
>DASREJ010000133.1:0-4746 GCA_035652115.1 Bryobacteraceae bacterium | reverse complement strand
TATCACAACGAGGGCCAGGATCGATTTCGCGATGTGACCGATGAAGTAGGATTGCGTTCGAACGGATGGACAGAAGGCGTCTGCGCGGGCGATTACGATAACGATGGCCGCACCGATCTTTTTGTCACGTCCTGGGGAGCGAATCATCTCTATCGAAATATCGGCGGCAAGCGGTTTCAAGATGTGACTGCGGCCGCGCATTTGACGCAAGATCGGACTCGCTATAACACTGGATGCGCGTTTGTCGATGTGGATCTGGACGGGCATTTGGATCTGTTTGTCGCGAATTACTTGAAGTTCGATCCAGCTACGACTCCGCGACGAGGGGCGAATGCCTACTGTTACTACCGCGGCATCGCCGTGAATTGCGGACCTCGCGGCCTGCCCTTCGATCGCAACATTCTGTATCGCAACAACGGCGATGGAACTTTTTCCGATATTTCCGAGCAGAGCGGCGTTGCGGGCCCCGTGGGTCACTACAGCCTCGGTGTTCTGACGGGAGACTTCAATGAAGACGGTCTGCCGGATATCTATGTCGCCTGCGATCAAACGCCCTCGCTTCTTTACATCAACAAGGGGCACGGCAAGTTCGAAGAGGACGGAATTCTTCGTGGCGTTGCCTTTGACCAAGATGGAAAGGCAATGTCCGGTATGGGAGTGACGGCAAGCGATTTTGCCGGAGATGGACATGAAAGTATTTTTCGAACGAACTTTTCGGACGAATTCGAGACGCTTTACCGGAATCGCGGAGGCGGAATATTCGACGATGTCACCTTGAGCGCGGGACTAGGCAAAAACACGCGCTACGTCGGCTGGGGGACGGGCTTCTTCGATTTCAATAACGATGGGTGGAAAGACCTGTTCTTAGTAAACGGACATGCGTTTCCGGAAGTGGACACCTTGAACATCGACATTCACTACAAAGACCGCGCCATTCTTTATCAAAATCTCGGCAACGGAAAGTTTCTGGATGTATCTTCCGATGCCGGGCCGGCGCTCCTTGAAAAGCACTCCTCGCGCGGTACTGCATTCGGCGATGTTGATAATGACGGATCCATTGAAATTGCAGTGAATAATCAGAATGAACCGCCGTCCCTGCTGAAACAAACAACCAAGGCCCCCGGACACTGGGTGATCCTGCAACTTGCCGGAACGCAATCGAACCGCAGCGCGATTGGAGCGCGGGTAAAGCTTATTGCAAGTGGACGAGCGCAGACAGACGAGGTAAGAAGTGGTGGAAGCTATCTATCTCAAAACGATCTGCGTTTGCATTTCGGGCTGGGAGATGTCAGCCGGATTGAACGAATTGAAATCGAGTGGCCAAGCGGTCAAAAGCAAGCCTTAACCGATCAGCCTTGCGACCGAATTCTGCAAATACGAGAACCGAAGGTTTCAGTTAGATAGGAACGCTACGGTTCCTGCCAAACGGTAGCGCCACCGGGCGGTACGTCACGCTGTCCAACTAGGATTTGCGCCCGTGGGCTGGCGGGAATGTGTTCGGTTTGACTCGCGAAGTTTGTCGCGACCCAGAACCCATCGCGCCAATCGACCACAAAATTAGGATCGAGATTTAGCGGTGAAGCGCCGGCAGCGTCGTAAACACGATGAATGAGCGATCGCTCCAATTCGCCGTCAAGCGTGTCCACGCCGATGTATGTGACGCTTCCCTTCCCCAACTTCCTTGTGATCGCGGCCGGTTTGCCAGCGTAAAACTGATCGGCGTACGTGGCAAGCACTTCTGTGCCGTTATCAGGCTGCAGAATGTCTCCCCAAGTGCCCCATGCGTATGTTTTTCCGCCTGAAGACACGTGACCATTCACGCCAACGGGCAAATCGTCGTAGAACGGAATCCTGGCGCCAATTAGCGGCAGAATCGGCATTGCCCATGGGCCTTCCCAAAGATGACCTTGCATGTCTTTCTGCCCGGTACGACACGTCAGAATGAGGTGTCCGCCGGCTTGCACGTAGCTGGTAAAACGGCGTATGAGATCGGAATCAACAAGCTGATAGGCGGGCGCAACAACGAATGGATGGTTTGAGAAATCCCGATCGGGTGTAAGCACATCAATGGGCGCTTCAACGCTTTTCAAGGCGCGGTAATAACGCATCCAATGCCCCACGGTGTCCCAGCGAACCGTCTGTTTGTGATTGGAAATATCCCAACGGTTGTCGAACGCGATGAGGAAGGCAGTGCGGCGGGCGGCATACGCTTGCGGTTCACGTGCGCTTGGTTTGTAGTGCTTGCGAAGCTCCAGAATGTCGCTCATTGCCTGGGCATATTCACGGCCACCGGGGGAAGGAGTTACACCATCTGTTTCCGCGAGCCCCTTGTGATATAACTCCGAACCGTACAGCGGCTGGCGGTACCGATATGTGCAGACCATGCGCGCTCCCGCGCCAAACGCGCGCAAAAGCCACATGTGTATGGCTCCCGGTAGTGGCCACGGATTGGTTTCGCCCCAGTTCACTTCGCCGGGTTGCAGTTCCAGCGGGCCGGAAAGTCCGTCGAAGGAGCGCATAAAGTCGTGCATGAATGACATCTGTTCCGCGCTGCCCAAACGGAAGCCAAGCGGGCCCTCGCCTAAATCGCCGTGAACGGGATAGATGGTCCAAGTGAAAACATCGAGCGACTTTTGCGAAAGAGATGGATCTACATCTTCGTGCATCGACATAAAGTTGGTCGTGATCCATTGGTTTTTTGAGTAGCGGCGAAGAGCGGTGGCTTGCATGCTGATGTAGCCGGCTGCTTCATTGGCAAACCAGCGATCAAAGTCCAAGACCCAGTGAGGACTTGGATCGGCAACCAGTGTGTCAGTATTGGGAATCTGAATCTGATCGAAATTTTGATAGTTTGTGGACCAAAACGCTCCGCCCCAAGCCTGGTTTAGCTTGTCGACGGTTCCGTATTTTTCTCGCAGCCAGTCGCGAAATCTTTGCGTCGCCGCTTTGGAGTATGAATACCGGCGGCCATAGTGACTCAACTCATTGTCAATCTGCCAACCCCAGACGCGCGGATCGGTGCCGAACCGTTTAGCAAGCTCCGTGTCGATCTTAGTAACGTAGTCGCGATAGACGGGCGAACTCCAGTCGGCTTGCTCACGGCTGCCGTGCTGCATCGTGCGGCCTTGCGCGTCGACCATCAATATTTCGGGATGGCTTTCCTCTAACCAAATGGGCGGCGTTGCACTTGGCGTGCACAGAATCACTTTCAATCCGTTTTGGTGGGCAAGTTCTACGTTCTTTTCGAGCCAATCGAAATTAAATTTGCCTTCGCTTGGTTCCATGTAGTACCAGGCGAACTCGCCCATGTGAACGTACTCCATGCCGAGCTTTCGGATGTTCGCCATATCACGCGCCCATTGGGACTCCGGCCAAGCTTCGGGATAGTAGTAAACGCCGATGGTAAGCATGTCTTGCTTGGGGAACCAGTCGGGATTAATGGCGGAAAAGCTTGACTCAACAACAAGAGAAAACAGCAGAAGGGCAGATGCAACGGGCCGGGGTCGAATCATCTAATCGAACATTAGATCATTCACAAGCTGCCTTCGTACAATCGACTCCATGCGCCGCGTTGCACTCTGTTTGACGACAGCCGTGTTCAGCTTAATGGCTTCAGCCCAGACAATAACCTACTCGTCCGAAAAAAAAGTATGGCTCATTACTAGTGAGTACAGTTCGTATGCGATGGGCGTGAGCCCCGACGGTCAGCTCCAACACCTGTATTGGGGCGGTCCACTTTGGCGTATAGACGATCTACCCGCGGCTGCGCAGCGGCGAGACATTTCGTCATTCGATCCGCATCAAATGCTCGAAAACGAAGAATACCCTGGGTGGGGCGGCCCTCGCTATTATGAACCCGCGTTGAAGGTTGCGCGGGCCGATGGAAATCGCGATCTCGTGCTGCACTATGTTTCGCACCAGATTCGAGGCAATGAACTGGACATCACGCTGAAGGACATTAGAGACGATATAGAGGCGATCTTGCATTACCGGGTCTATCCGGATGCCGGAATAATCGGCCGCTGGTCAACGGTTCGCAATAGAACCAGCCAGAAGATTACTTTGGAGGGCGCGCAATCAGCGACCTGGTACATGCCGCGCGGCGACGGCTATCGCGTTTCCTACTTGAGCGGCAGATGGGCGGCCGAGACGCAGTTAAACCGGGAGCCGATCCACGAAGGCATGAAAGTACTGGAGAGCCGGTTGGGCCATACGGGGCACAACCTGAATCCCTGGTTTGCAATTGATTCTGGCGATGCAGGCGAAGAGCACGGCCGCGTTTGGTTCGGCGCTCTCGCGTGGAGCGGGAACTGGCGCATCTCGGTGGAGCAAACTCCCTATCAGCAGGTACGCGTAACGGGCGGATTAAATACTTTTGATTTCGCTTACCTACTCGGCGCCGGGGAGGAATTAGAAACGCCGCATTTTTACGGCGGCTTCACAAACCAGGGCTTCGGCGAAGCATCTCGGCTGCTGCAGAAGCTGGAGCTTGAATCAATTGAACCGGGCGGAATAAAGGCGCGGGCGCGTCCGGTGCTCTACAACTCCTGGGAAGCGACGGAGTTCAATGTGACCGAAGGTGGCCAGAAGACGCTCGCCGGGAAAGCGGCGAAGCTCGGAGTGGAGTTGTTCGTTGTGGACGATGGATGGTTCGGCAAACGGAATAATGATCATGCAGGTCTTGGCGACTGGGTAGTGAATCCACAAAAATTTCCGCACGGTCTGAACAGTTTGATTGAGTATGTG
>DASREJ010000132.1:0-18261 GCA_035652115.1 Bryobacteraceae bacterium | reverse complement strand
GTTTCGGGCCGGCTTTTGCGTTTTCGGACCTGATCTATGGCCCGGTGAGTGGTGACGCGCCGCAACCAGGACATCAGATGCGCGGACGATTTCATAGAATCCCAACTGCGGTGAAGCTCAAAAAAAACATCTTGCGCCACTTCATCAGCTAAGGACCGGTCACGAAGAAAATGCCACAAAATGCTGTAAACCATCGCTTTATGTGTTTCCAATGCCTGCGCGAACGTCGGCAATGCCGGGCCTTGTTCTGCAGATATGGCGGCTGATGGGATCACCGCTTCCAAGCTATTTGCCTGTTCCTCAATGCTAAGTACGGAAAAGGGGTCGGCGGAGACTCAAAAATCTTTGGAACCGTTGCTTATCTTCCAGGCGGCGGGAGCTTAGGGGTCCGTTTGGTACCCTGCTGCTTCGGATGCGCGATACTCCGGCCGTTTTAGCGCGGCAATTCCTGGCACCTCTAATTAGGCGTCTTCGACGGGACGAATCGACGCTGCGCAGCGCTTATTTCAATTCGGCCCCATCGGCACAAAATACACTCGACATCTTCGAAGGTGAGTGGTACACGAGCTTGCCGGCCGATTACCGAAGTCTTCGCGCTGGCTCGACTGATTTTTATCAGGATCCCCGATTAGCCTGGGGCCTGGCTGAAATGGGCGATCTCACGGGCAAGCAGGTGCTAGAGCTTGGGCCGCTTGAAGGCGCTCACACCTACATGCTGGAGAAGGCAGGTTGCGGCGCAGTTACTTCCATTGAAGGAAATCCGCGCGCCTATTTGAAATGCCTGGTTATGAAAGAGGTGTTAGGCCTGCAGCGGTCCCATTTTTTGTGCGGCGATTTCGTCGAATACCTTCGTGCCGCGCCGCCGAAAGTAGACGCGGTCATCGCATCGGGAGTTTTGTATCACATGACTAACCCGGTGGAACTGATTCATCTCATCAGCCGCGTTACGGATTGCGTATTCTTTTGGACACACTATTACGATGCGGCGGCGCTTGCAGGTCAACCGCAGATTCGAAAAAAGTTGACCAGTCAAACAAACGCCGAATATCAAGGCTTCCAGCATGCTCTGTTTCGATATGAATACTGGAGCAGTTTCGGTCTACGGCGCTTCTGCGGCGGCCCCAATCCACATGCATTTTGGATGGAGAAGCAGACCATCCTCGATTGCCTTCGTTGGGTCGGGTTCAATTCTGTGGTGACAAATTTTGACGAACCGAACCATGCAGATGGCCCGGCATTCGCTGTGGTAGCGCGGCGCCGGTGAAATTGGCATCTAGGTTTTTATGTCCTGATTTCGCCCTTTCCATTGACCACCTCGTCCGCTCGCATACTGCACCGCTGAATGTACGGTTGCAGCCATATAGAAGAGTGCGACACATGGCAACATTACGCTCCAAAGACCCGCGCACCGATAGAACCTCACCATTGGAAAATAAGCGATGCTCATCAGCGTCCAAGCCACAGCGCCGAGTAGAGCAGGCACAAGACGGCCGCTGAATAACAGCGCCACCGGCAGCAGATAGGTAAACGCAAGCCCAAGGCAAGTACCGGCCAGCAGCAGCCATGAGTGCCGTAATTGATTAAATGCGGTGCGCGCAATCATCCGTTCGATTTCTGAAAACGTCGAATAACGACGCAAGCTTCGCGTGCTATTTGTCAGACCCAGCCATACGCGTCCACCGCTCGATTTAATTACTTTGGCCAAGGCACAGTCGTCGATGACTTCCGATCGGATCTGCGCAATTCCCCCCGACATCTGTAGCGCGGCTGTACGGATGAGCATGCAACCGCCGGCAGCGCCAGCCGTTTTGGAGCGCGACGACCGGATCGCCGCTGGCGGGTAAAGCAGAAAGAAAAAGAAAACAAAGGCGGGGATCAGGGCTTTCTCTGCCGGCGTTTCGCACGACAGCTTGACCATATATGAGACCAAGTCATAACTTTCGACTTCAGCCCTTCGCACAAGCTCACTGACATTACTGGGACCATGTTCTACGTCGGCGTCGGTGAGCAACAGGTAGTCGGGAGCAAGTGTTTCCGCTTCGGCAATACCTTGCGCAACGGCCCACATTTTTCCGGTCCAGCCCGCTGGCAGCGGCTGACCTTGCAAGACTGTAATCTGCTTGTCTTTTGAAAGACGCTCGGCTGCGCGGCGGGCGAGATCGCCGGTGCCATCGTCACTGTTGTCGTCGACAACGATGATGCGCAGCAGCCCGGGGAGCTGTTGCTCTAGAAGAGACGAGACGGCCCGCTCGATTCCACTTGCTTCATTGCGTGCAGGTATGACCACAACCACGTTACTGGGTAATTGCGGCGGCGTGTCGAGCATGGAAAGATGCCGAGAAACTCGCCAGAAGCTGTCGCGGCCGAACAACAGGAAAGTCCAAATCAGAACCGGAATGCACGCGACCGCAATCAGCACGGGCATTCCCGCTCAAGCTGGTTGCTGCTGCGTCATACAATGCAGCGTGCCCAAGCCGAGCACAAGATCGGTTGCCGCAATGCCTATTATTTGGCGATCGGGAAATAATTCCGCCAATTTGTTGAGTGCCACGCGGTCGTTAGGGTCGTTAAATGTCGGCACCAACACAAGCCGGTTCGCAATATAGAAATTCGCATAGCTGGCAGGCAAACGCTGCCCGTCAAAAAACACCGGCTGCGGCATGGGGAGAGTTTCAACTCGCAACGGTTTGCCATCTTGATCACGCATCTCGCGCAGCAATGCAACGTTTTCACGCAGCAGCTCATAGTTAACATCGGACTGATTCGCTTCGCTTGCAATCACTACGGTATGTGCGCCGGTAAATCGCGCGAGATCGTCAACGTGACCGTGCGTGTCATCGCCTGCAATTCCATGATTCAGCCATAGGGTGTGTCGAGCGCCGAGAAATTGCGCGAATATCCCTTCCATGTCCGAGCGCGTGAGCCCAGGGTTGCGAGCCTGAATGGGACTCAACAGACACTCTTGCGTAGTCAGGATGGTACCCGCGCCGTTCACGTCGATACTACCGCCCTCAAGCACCACACGTTGGTTGTTCCATGTTGGGGTGCGCATTTGCAGACCTAATCGTGGCGCAATCGCTTCCGTCACCGCATTGTCACGAGCAGAGTTATCGTACTTCGCCCAACCGTTGAATCGCCAGTTCAAGATAACGCGTTCGCCGTTAGCGCCGCATACGAATATTGGACAAAAGTCACGCGTCCAACTTCGGTCTGTTGGTATGTGCCAAAACTCAACCGCTTCCATCTGCGCTCCGCATTTCGTCAGAATGCGACGTGCTTTCTGCTGAGCATCTACATCCGAAATGAGAATCCGGACTTTCTCCACGCGAGAGAGATGGCGGACAATTTCTCCGTACACCCACGGAATGGGCGCGAATTTACCGGGCCAATCGGTAATCTCGTGCGGCCACGCAAGCCATGTCGCCTCATGCGGCTCCCATTCGGCCGGCATGCGTAGCGTGAATGCGGCCGGCCCTGTTTCCGTCTCTTGCATTCTGTCTATGCAAGCCAGCGTTGCGTGATGGGCGCGTAGGCATCAATGCGGCGATCACGCAGAAATGGCCAGTTGCGCCGCACCTCGTCCATTTGTTTTGGATCGCACTCGACCACCAGCACTTGCTCTTTATCCGCGGGCGCTTGTGAAATCAGTCGGCCAAAAGGGTCAGCGACAAAGGAATTACCCCAAAATTCCAATCCGTGATCCGCGGGCCCCTCGAATCCTGTGCGATTCACGGCTGCCACAAATACTCCGTTTGCAATCGCATGAGCGCGCTGAATCGTGCGCCATGCATCCAATTGTGCGTCGCCATATTGCGCTTTCTCAGACGGATGCCATCCAATTGCAGTCGGGTAGAACAAAACGTTTGCACCCTGCAGGCTTGTAATCCGAGCTCCTTCGGGATACCACTGGTCCCAGCAAACCAATACTCCGATTCGCGAATATCTTGTCTCGAAATTTCGAAATCCCAGATCGCCAGGGGTGAAATAAAACTTTTCGAAATAGAGAGGATCGTCTGGAATATGCATTTTCCGATACACGCCTACCAGTGATCCATCTGCATCGAGAATTGCAGCGGTATTGTGATAAAGGCCTTGCGCGCGCTTTTCAAACAACGAAGCGATAATTGCAACCTGCAGCTCTTTCGCTACCGAACTGAGCGCCTCGGTTGATGGCCCAGGAATGGTTTCGGCCAGATCGAACAGCTCCGCATTTTCTTCGCGGCAAAAGTATTGGCTGCGAAAAAGCTCCGGAAGGCAGACAATCTCGGCACCTTTGCTGGCCGCGTCACGAATACCGCTAATCGCTTTAGCCAGATTTGCGTCAGGATCGGTGGAACAAGACATCTGCACCAGCCCGACTTTAAATGGGCTGTCACGATGCGCCTGCGGTGCAACGGTATCAGTTGGCATTGTGGTCCATCGTTTTGGATGTCGCGATGAAGCCGGAGGCTACATGTAAATGCCGCCGTTTACATCCAGAACGTGGCCTGTAATAAAGCTGGCGTCGTCGCTTACCAGAAACTTCACTGCGCCCGCTATGTCTTGCGGCGTTCCCATACGCCGAAGGGGTGTTTGATCAAGCATTCGCTGTTTCAGTTCGGCAGTCAATCCGTGTGTCATGTCGGTTTCGATAAATCCGGGCGCCACGGCATTCACGGTTATGTTTCTGCTTCCAAGTTCTTGCGCAAGTGATTTAGTTAAACCAATGAGCGCCGCTTTCGATGCCACGTAATTTGCTTGTCCAGGGTTCCCCATTTCGCCCACGACGGATGAGATGTTGACGATGCGCCCCCAACGTTCGCGCATCATTCCAGGCAACACTTGCTGCGTGACAAAAAATGCGCCGCTCAGGTTCGTTTGCAGAACTGTGTCCCAATCAGCCGGCTTCATGCGAACGGCGAGCCCATCCTTTGTGACGCCCGCATTGTTTACGAGAACGTCTATTCGCCCAACTTCTTTCATAGCCTTCGAAAGCGCGTCGGTAATCATCTCGCGATTCGCCAAATCGAGCTCCATGACGAATGTCTCGCCGCCGGCGTTCTGGATTTCATTCGCGAGCTCCTGCAGTCTGTCAATCGATCGGGCGGCAAGGGCGACACGATATCCGGCGAGCGACAATGCCTGCGCGCACGCTCTTCCGATACCGCGGCTTGCGCCTGTAATTAACGCCGTTCGCTTGCTCATAAAACCAATCTCATGATAATGGGTGTACGGAAATCCATGGCCTTTGATGACCTGCGCGGCTTCATTCGCGCTCTTGAAAAGAATGGCGAACTAAAGCGCATTCCGTTTGAAGTCGACCCGGAACTTGAAATTGCCGAATTTGCAGATCGCTCGGTTAAGACCGGCGGACCGGCTCTGCTCTTCGAAAAACCAAAAAATTCGAAGGTCCCGCTGCTTATCAACGCATTTGCCAGCATGCGCCGGATGGAGATCGCTCTGGACGTAGACGACATTGAGGAGATCGCACAGAAAATCGCCGGCTACATCGAAATGCAAAGGCCCGAGGGCCTGATTGACAAGCTGAAAATGCTGCCGAAGCTGGCCGAAATGGGCTCCATGTTTCCAAAGAACGTAAGCACCGGCTCGTGCAAAGAAGTAATTCGGCGCGAGAAGTTTTCGCTCGACGAGTTTCCTATTCTGCGTTGCTGGCCCGGCGACGCGGGCCGTTTTATTACGCTGCCGATGGTCTTCTCAAAAGATCCGGAGACGGGCAAACGGAATTGCGGCATGTATCGCATGCAAGTTTTCGATGCGCAGACTACCGGCATGCACTGGCAGAAACATAAGCATGGAGCTGAGCACTATCGACGTCTTGTTGCAGAGGGCAAGCAAACGCGCATGCCAGTCGCAGTGAGCATCGGCTCAGACCCTGCAACTCTCTACTCGTCCATTCTTCCGCTGCCTCCCGCTATTGACGAGATGCTGTTTGCCGGCTTTCTGCGAGGCAAACCCGTTGAGATGGTGAAATGCGAAACCTGCGATCTGGAAGTGCCAGCTAATTCGGAAATCGTGTTGGAAGGTTACGTCAATCTCGGAGAACTGCGCCGCGAAGGGCCGTTCGGCGACCATACTGGCTTCTATTCATTGGATGACAATTATCCGGTCTTTCACATCGAGTGCATTACGCATCGTAAGAATCCGATTTACGCAGCGACGATTGTGGGACCGCCTCCAATGGAAGATTTCTACATGGGCAAAGCCATTGAGCGAATCTTTCTTCCGCTCATGCGCACGCAGCTTCCCGAAGTCCGCGACATCTGCTTTCCCGCCGAAGGCGTTTTTCACAATCTTATTCTTGTTTCGATGCGAAAGTCTTATCCTGGGCACGCGCGCAAGGTGATGCACGCTATCTGGGGATTGGGCCAGGCAATGTTCAGTAAATGCATTGTGGTCGTAGACAAAGACGTTGATGTTCAGAATGTTCGCGAAGTCGTCTGGAAGGCGCTGAACAACATTGACCCACAGCGCGATATCGAGTTCTGCCTGGGGCCTATCGATTCACTCGATCATTCAAGCCGTCTTCCTAACTTCGGATCAAAGATGGGCGTGGATGCAACTACAAAGTGGCCGTCTGAAGGATTTGCGCGGCGCTGGCCGAACGTAATCAAGATGTCACCAGACGTTGTCCGCCGTGTGGACGAACTGTGGAAGCGCGCGGGCCTTGTCGGCACAAATTGATGTTTGCCAAATGGAGAGGCTGCCCTACCGCGCAACGGCCGCATCGGAATCTTATTCCGGCCTGCGATTGCCCGTAACGATCCTTCTCGATAATGTGCGTAGTATGTACAACGTCGGCGCATTTTTTCGCACAGCCGATGGAGCAGGCATCGAACGCTTGCTACTTAGCGGAATAACCGCACGGCCGCCGAAGAATGCGATTACAAAGACCGCGCTAGGAGCGGAAACGCGGGTGCCTTGGCAGTCCGTCGATAACGCGGTAGAAGCGCTCAATGCGCTGCGCTCCAATGCATACGAAATAGCTGCCATCGAGACAAGCAATCGCGCGATAGATCTCTTCGATTGGCGTCCGAAGTTTCCCGTGTGCGTGCTCTTTGGTCACGAAGTGGATGGTTTGCCGGCCCGGCTGCTTGAACTCTGTGACACGCATGTGCGCATTCCTATGCTCGGCCTGAAGCACTCGCTAAATGTTGCGAGTGCTGGAGCAATTGTGATGTATGAGTTGCTTCGAAAATATCGATGTCTGTGCGCCGCTAAATAATTGCCCGCCAGTGGCGTGGCGTCAACTAATTGGCCGCCAATGGCGGCCATCGCGCTTCAGTAAGTCGTCCGCTTCCGGAGGACCTTGACTGCCGGCGGCGTAGTTCGGAAATCCCTTTGGCTTTTCAGCCGCCCAAGTATCGAGAACCGGCTGGACCACGCGCCATCCCGCCTCAATATTGTCAGCGCGCTGAAATAGGGTAGCATCACCGATTATCACGTCGTAAATCAGCGTTTCGTAGCCGGTGGACGGCGCGGTTCCAAAGTAATCTTGGTATTTGAAATCCATCCGGACCTCGCCTAACTTCATAGCCGGTCCTGGAATTTTAGCTCCGAATTCCAGCGAAATTCCCTCTTCCGGCTGCACGCGTATGGTGAGCCAATTGGGCGCGGGCCGCGTAACAGGCGTTTCGCGAAACAAGGCATGGGGCGCTTCTTTGAATCGGATTGCAATTACGCTTTTGCGCTTCCCCAGACGCTTGCCGGTACGAATATAAAATGGCACGCCGGCCCATCGCCAGTTCTCAATCATCAGTTTCAACGCGACATATGTTTCGACGGTTGAATCAGGCGCGACGTCCTGCTCTTCACGATAGCCGCTAACGGGGTTGCCGTCGACAGCACCAGGGCCATATTGTCCGCGTACCGCCATGCAACGCACGTCCGCGGGAGTGCAGATGCGGACGGACTCAATTACTTTGGCCTTTTCAGCGCGTACCGCGTCGGCGCGAAACGAATTCGGCGCTTCCATTGCGGTCATGGCCAGCAATTGAAAGAGATGATTAGGCACCATGTCCCGGAGCGCGCCTGTCCGTTCATAGAATTTTCCGCGCGCCTCGACACCGACTGTTTCGGCCACGGTGATCTGGACATGATCGATCCGGTCACGGCTCCAAACCGGCTCGAAAAACCCGTTTGCAAACCGGAACATCATAATATTTTGAACGGTTTCTTTGCCCAGGAAATGATCGATGCGATAGATCTGGCTTTCGTTCAAAACATGCAAGATCTTCGAGTCCAAATCCCGGGCCGAATTCAGATCATGACCGAATGGTTTCTCGATGACCACGCGCCGCCAATGGCCGTTTTCTTGCGCAGCCAACTTGCTCTCACCGAGATGCTCTACAACTGGCGCGAAAAAGCGATCAGCTACCGCCAAGTAAAAAAGGTAATTTCCGCCAGTTTGGTTTTTTTCGTCTACTTCTCGCAGGTGATCCGCCAGTTTCTGGTAACTGGCGGAATCGTTCAAGTCGCCGCGCACATACGACATGCGCGAGACAAGCCACTTCCAGACGTCCGGCTTGAAGTCTTCGGGGTGGCCGCCGGCATCAACGAATTTTTTCGTCATGTCCTGGAGAGACTCGTGCCACTTTTCGTCCGGCATATCGGCGAGGTCGAAGCCGGTAATCGCAAACTGCTCCGGCAGAAGTTTTGCGCACGCAAGATTGTAAAGCGCGGGCACAACCAGGCGCTTCGTCAGATCTCCACCGGCCCCAAAGATGACCATGGCGCACGGTCCGGCTGGTGTTGCACCAGTAAGCAAATTGTGCATGGCTCTATTTTTACGTCATCTGACAAACTAAACGATTAAATCTGTCTCGAAACAGAGGCAATCCCGCGCATCTAACAAAATGAAGGCATGCCTGATATTGGTGAGCAACTCGCATTTTTGTTCATTCTGGCCATTCCTATTGCATCTATAGCCTGGACCATCACCCACGAAGAGGTGTTTCGCGAACCGCGCGAATTTTGCAAAGAGCGCAGTGAACGTTGCCGGAAACTCGTTGAACGCAAGTTTTTTTACTTATTCACATGCGAGTACTGCTTCAGCCACTATGTCACGATTGTCTTTCTATTTGTTACGCGCTTCAAACTGCTTTATGCGGGTTGGCGAGGCTACCTGATATCGCTCTTCGCGCTCGTGTGGGTGGCAAACATCTACATGAACATCTACGCGCGAATCAGATTGGATATCAAGCGCGAACGAGTTGAAATTGCCGCCCAGGAAAAGACGATCAATCAGGACAATCCAGTGCCGACGCATCCCGATGGCGCAGGCCACAGTTAATTGTTTGTTTCGAGAAGTTTCTTTTGATCTTGCGGCGTGAGCTCATCGTACAGTTTAGTGAAAACGGCGTTGGTCCAGCCGAATCCGGCTTGATTCGCGCTATATCCGAAATGAATTTGTGCGCTTACATTTGAGCCGCCGTTGACAACATCGTACTTCTCCACAATGTAGCCCTGCCGCAAATACTCGCGGCGCACGAGCGATAGAAACTTCATCGATATTCGTTCCGCGTCGTCAGAGTAGCCGTAGCGACGCAGTCCGTCAACGGCGATCATTTGCAGCGGAGCCCACCCGAAGGGCGAGTCCCACTGATTTCCGCTGACATAAGTACTGGTCTGCAAACCGCCCACTTTTTCGAACAGGGGAAGATTCTTGACGACCCGCGCGGCCTGCCCTTTTGAGGCAAAGCCAGCCCATAGCGGATAAAAGGTTGTCAGAAACGGATAATGCCGAACGCGCTTATTCAGGAAATCATAGTCGTAATAAAGCCCGTCTTTTTCGTCCCACATTAACCGGTTGACTTGGCTCGCTCGCTGCTGGGCCCGCTGCCGCCATGTGGTTGCGTCGTCTTTGTGTCCGAGCGTTTCGAGGATTTCCGCCGTTTGCATTTCCATCAAATAGAGCAGCGAATTCAGGCAAACGGGATTGTAGTGAATGATGTCGATATTGAAAGGACCGAAGCGATTTGATGGATCAAAACCGGATTCTCGCATCGAACGGTCACCTTTGTAGAACAGCGGCGTGAGCTGATCCGTCTGCCGGTCGTAATATTGAGTGACGTGGTAGTCCGTGATCTGATGCGTTTTGAAGTAGTCTTTGACTAGCTCATAATGCGTGCGCCCTTGCGCATCGCGCTCAGCCGACACAACTTCCGGGGCGGGGCCTTCGCCCATGTCGAAATATCGAGAGAGACCCGTTTCGGGCGTAAGGTGGGGCTGTGTCATCCAGACCTGATAATATTTTTCGATTTTTGGCAGAGCATCCTCCAAATACTTGCGATCGTGCGTCTGCTCATAAACGCCCAACACCATCTGGGTAAGGAATGGCGGCTGTGAGCGAGTCATATAGTAAGTCCGATTTGCGTTCAGGACCTTTCCATAATTCGATACTTCGTATAGGAAGTTATCGGCCATATTCTTCGCCATGGCCAACTCTTTGTCCCGCAATAGCCCAACCTGAATAAAGTAGCTGTCCCAACCGTACATCTCGTTGAATCGACCGCCGGGCACAACATACGGATGAGGCAAATAAAGCAGCCCCTGCTCCTTCAAACTGTCCAGGTCTTCCGGAAGCGGCAGAACATCAATGGTCTTGAAACCTGCTGCTGGCATGTCGCGGCGTAAGCCTTCCTGCACCAACTGGACGTCTTCGGTTCGCGAAATGTAGACGGGCCAGCGGCCGTCGCGCGCTGGATGAAACTTTGGGTCGACAGCCGCGGTTGCAAGATTGCTATTCGACCGCGTTAGCACCGCCCATGTCTGTTTGATGTAGTCGAGGATTGGCGGCTTTGTGGCGGGTGCGGCCGTCTGTGCGAACAACCTGGCGCTACAGAGGCCAATCGCCAGGACCGCGGCGGCGAAGACTCCGCATGCGCTGCGTCGCGACATTTTCCGGACTTGCATGCCTTTCATCACCAGCTAAATATTACGGTTTTATTCTGATAGCCATCGCCACCCGGAAATAGCAAGTGAAGTTTTCCATTGGCCAATTCCCCGCCAGCCACTGTGATGCGCGGCCGGTTCAAGCGAACGGGCAGATCATATATAGATTGTCCTTGCGCTTCAAAGCGAATCACTGTTTGTCTTGAGGAAAACTCTTCGTCGAGTACTTTCAATTGCTTTGTCTCGGCGCCCGGTTCCGGCAATCCGGTGGGAATGCCGATCTCGACAGCGGGCTCCGCGATCATTAATGTGTGCGCGGCCGATAACGTTGGTCTGCATGCATCCGATTCATGGACGAGACAAAAATTTGCAGGTTTCGCCGTGGTCGCGCGAATTGTCAGCTTTCCCACGCGGCTGCGATCGAATTCCAGATCGACAGAAATCGCGCCAAAGGTCACATTGCGCAGCCGAGCGTGCTCCCATTCGGCGGGAAGATGGGGATCGACATGAAGGGTTTTATTGGGAACGTCACAGCTTATTCCGAACAGCCCGCGCAACAGAGGCGTGACGATCATTGCCGATGACCACATTTGATGCGAGCTACTTCTGCCCAGTGGTTGATAGAAATCGCCCGAGAGCAGCTCGGTGACGGAGCCTAGATCCTGCGCCCACGTCAGATTCACATTTTGCATTAAATGCGCCAGTCCTGAAAGTGGCCGGCCCGCGCGATATTCGGCCAACGACGCCCAGCCTGTGAACAACGGCCAAATCGATCCCTGATGATAGCTGATTGGATCGTAAAAAGAGGTTTGATTGCTGATGTCGCGAGTGCCCCAATCAGCCGAAAATTCATGCGATGCCCAGCGGCTCAACATGGGCCCAGCGCGCTGCAGGGCGAATGTACCGTCCCACCACGCCACTGCCGGATAGATGCTGGCGGTGTCGTCCATTGTGTTGTCCGCCTTTTCGGCGAACGAATAGAACTTTCCAGCCTGGTTGTAGAACTCCGATTCAATCGACTTCCGGATGTCGTCCGCTTTTGTCTTTGCCGCGGCAGCTAATTTTGAATTGGACATCAGTGCAGCAAGGTTCGCCATCGCATCGGCAGACTGCTGGTCCAAAGCTGCCAGATAGATCTCCTGGTGCGGCATACCTTGGGGCCATGACTCTACCCAGCCGGTTCCTTGCGAGTTGTCGTAAATCGCGTTTTTCGATACGTGCGCTCTAGTGAAGGCGTAAGCCTTTTGAATCGCGCTCCAATTACTTTTCAAATATTCCGTGTCGCCGCTGGCCTTCACGTAGTCGCGCATGGCCATGATCAGCAGAGGCGTAGCATCAGCCGACGCGTAAAAATATGGCGTTGCGTTCCAATCGACTGCATAGGCGGACTGCGAGAATTCGTGCATGATTTTGCCGTCGTCACGCTGGCGGCGAATTAGGAAGTCGAGCGCACGCCGCGTGAGCGCAAAATCGCCAAAGCTGTTAATCGCATATGTCGTCCACAAGGTGTCGCGTCCAAAAAACCACGCATATCCCGGACGCGCCGAATCGCCCGATTCGTAATAGCCTGCAACCATGCCGATCTCGTTCTTGTACTTGACCTGCATCTGGTCGATAGCGACTTCAGCCCACGAAAGCGCGTCATTCACTTGGCGATTTGGCGTCTCCGCAATTGTGCGATGAGCAAAAAAGTGCGCGTAGTAGTTCTGCGTCCGCGCATACAACGTGGGAAGCGCGGCGTTGATAGCCGCGGCTTGCTCATAGGGCTGCTTGCCGGTTAGGAGCGCCAGCAGCAGCGGATACACAGTACCGTTGTCGTGCTTGGGATCGAATTTAAGTCTTAGTTCCAGCGGATAAGTTTGCGGGCGTTCCTGATACGGGGCCATGATGCCGGGTATCGTGTTCGGCATTGAGACGATTGCGGAGAAATTCGGATCGTCCGTGTGCAAAACGTATACGCCTTGTTTGCCGTTCGGAATCCACTCACCGTTTGGCCTTCCGAAGTTCGGCGCCGGCCACATATGGAGCATTTCCGGCGTAAACGAAAACGTGAGGTCTAGCGGACGCACGGAGTGAATCTCGAAAAATGCCGCTACGCCGGTCGCGGGATTGTCCCCCCCGCGCGCCGCGAACATATGCTGACGAACTGTGAATGCCACATGGGAATAGGTGATGACAGTTTCAGCGGGCGTCACTTGAATCTCGGCAGCCAGTGCATTTACGTCAATCGGTACCGGATAGTCGGCAAGCTCGGCCCGAATACTGAAGTTGCTTAGAATCTTATTCGGCCAGAGCCATGCCTCGAATTTTCCGTTCTGACGTCCCAGCAGCGCACCATATTCTCCAGCTACTGTCCAAGGCATGTGGGGCAAGCACGGCGCCGTGATTTGGAGATTGCTGGAGGACGCGGCAAAGTTTGGCAATGCGGTCAAATCGGCTGCAGGCGCTAATCCGATGGTCATCTGCGCGATAAGCATTGCACACGTCCCGCGGAGAATTTGATTTGCCATCCGAAGTTTATGGAATCCTATGCGTTTCTTTAGGTGCGTGCGGCACGGGTGCTTGAGTTTTGCCCACGTAGCGCTTTGGCGACGGGCTCTAATTTCGCAAGTTGCTCGGAACTCAGCGGCGATAGATACGGCAGAATGGGCCCGGTGTTCGCAATGCCGGCTGACGCCACAGCATAGTGCAAGACCTTCGGCGCTCCCCATGCGTCGCGGAGATCCTCTAGCGGCATAAAAGCCTGACGGATTTCTTCAGCTTTGGAATAGTTCTGGACCCGGCAGGCATTGAGCAGATCGCGGCAAAGCTTTGGCGCAAGTACGCCTGAGCCCGTTGTGAAACCTGCCAGTTTGAATTCGCGCAAGTGCACCACTGCAGGCCGTTCGCCGATTCCGCTGATCACACGAGACGCATCCACGCGAGTTAGCAGCGCATTAAGATACGGATCGTTCGCCGGGTCCTTTCGCACTACGGCGTATTTGATAGCTGAACAGATCTTGGCGTCCACCAAGCGTCCAATCACATCCAGGCCGGCTTGTTTGTCCGATCCGAAGTTCGTCTCGTCTTTGACATATAACGAGAGAGGAAGGCCTGCGGCTTCGGATATCTCGCGCAAGCCGGTTTCAAGACCTTTGGCATCGCGCGGATCGCTAGTAGTCGGCAACACCAGCACGGAATGAAATCGGTGTCCGCGCACGACCGCCGCGTGATCGATAGCGCGCCCATATCCCGGACCGGCGGCGGGAATGATTTCGGCTTTGCCCGTAAGTCCAGATAGCCACTCAATGGTTTCCGAGTACTGGCGCTGAGTCATGTGATAGACCAACGCATTCCCTGCGTACACGATCCGCTTAGCCCTGCCAGCTACCAGGAACTGAAACAACCTTTCGTTCTCGCGCGTGTTTAATGAGCGTTGGGAACCGCTAGTCCACGCGAGCGGCGGAACGGGGTAAATGTCGTAGAGGTCTTCTTCGGATGAGCGCTGTCCGGCGGCATTCGCTAGAGCCGCGAGACCGGCTGCTCCCAACGTGCGCTGAACAAATTGTTTACGCGTCATGGTTGCTTTCGGTGAGTTTCCTTATAGCACAATTTCGAGCAGGCGATTCAGGTAAACTTCACTGGTGATGGTATCGCTAAAGCTGGGTTTCGGCCATCGGGACCAGTTGTCAGGCCGCAGGAGGCACACTTATGCAAAGTAGCAACGGAAACCGCCTTAAACTGGCCGCCGTAGTGACGGTTTACCGTAAGTATTCCCACGCCCAACATATAGTCGACCGCCTGCTCGACGGTTACGGGTGGCAAGGAACGTACCATCATCCCCCGATGGACTTGGTGTCGCTATATGTGGATCAAGTAGGCGCCGACGATTTGAGCCGCGAACGCGCAGCCCGGCATCCAGAAATGAAGATCTATCCGAGTATTGCGGAAGCATTGACCTGCGGAGGCAATAAGCTCGCGGTAGATGGCGTTGTGCTTGTGGGCGAACACGGCAAATATCCGCGTAACGAAAAAGGGCAAACGGAATATCCGCGCTACCCATTCTTCGAAAAA
Organism: Bryobacteraceae bacterium; assembly: GCA_035652115.1. GTDB lineage: Bacteria > Acidobacteriota > Terriglobia > Bryobacterales > Bryobacteraceae > Bog-105. The sequence continues at coordinate 3,318 of DASREJ010000132.1, read as the reverse complement.
ATCGTGGAGGTATTTCGATCCAGCAATCGCACAGTTCCGCTCTTCAACGACAAGCATCTGTCGTGGAACTGGGATTGGGCAAAGCAGATGTATGATATATCGCGATCGATGAACTTCCAGTTCCAAGCCGGTTCCAGTTTGCCTGTTACGTGGCGAATCCCGTCAATGGAAATGCCAATGGGCTCGCAAATCCAGGAGGCCCTTTGCGTCTGCTACGGAGGCGTAGATAGCTACGATTTTCACGGCCTGGAGACGATTCAGTGCATGGTGGAGCGGCGACACGGCGGCGAAGCCGGAGTGCGGTGGATTCAGGCTTATCGCGGCGACCGTTTCTGGCAAGCGCTAGATGAGCACGTCTGGCCGGAGGATTTGATGAATGCGGCGCTGTGCCGCAGTCATACACTGACGCCCGCAAGACAGGGCTTCAACGATATCTTTCCCACGCGCGACCAAATGCGTCAACTTGCGAAAGATCCTGTGGCCTACACATACGAATGCGAGGACGGACTACGCTGCACTATGCTTTTGATGAACGGCCTGGTACGCGATTTCAATTTCGCAGCGCGGCTCAAAACCCAATCGAAAGTATTTTCGACGCAGATGTATCTTCCGATGCCGGACGGCAGAACAACCCTCGCAGATTTCTTTAGCCCGCTGGTGTTTTACATGGAGCAGATGTTTTTGACCGGCAAGGCACAGTACCCCATCGAACGAACATTGCTAACGACGGGATTGACGGCTGCGGGCGTTGAAAGTCTTTATCGAAAGCAAGCGCGCGTGGATACGCCGCATCTTGCGATCCGGTATCAAGCCCGGACCGAGTCTACTTTTGAGAGGAGCTAAATGCTGACACGGCGCGAATTTATCGGTTCTGCTTCTTTGCTGCCCGTTGCTGCCGCTGCCCAAAGCGCGCAGACAGTCCGCATTGCAATTGTCACGACTATCTATCGCTACCTTTCGCATGGTCAACATATCGGAGACCGCTTTCTGATCGGCTACCCATACGAAGGCGGCTGGCACAGACCTAACGTGAAGGTGGTCTCGCTGTATGTCGACCAGAAGCCGGACGGCGACTTGAGTCAAGAACGAGCGCGCGAGTTCGGCTTCCAGGTTTACCCCACCATTGCCGAGGCGCTTTGCTGCGGAGGCAATCAGCTAGCCTGTGATGCCGTTCTGATTGTGGGAGAACACGGCAATTATCCAAAAAACGACAAGGGCCAAATTCTGTATCCGCGCTACGAGTTTTTTGAACAGTGCGTGAAGGTGTTTAAGGACAGTGGCCGCGCGGTTCCCGTCTACAACGACAAACATCTTTCCTACAGTTTCGAAAAAGCGCATGCGATGGTTACCGCGTCGAAACAAATGGGTTTTCCTATGCTTGCCGGTTCGTCGGTTCCAGTCACCTGGCGTCTTCCAGACGTAGAAATGCCGTTCGGCGCTCATATCGAAGATGCGGTTATGGTGGGTGTGGGCGGTTCCGATGCGATGGACTTTCATGCGTTCGAAGGCTTGCAGTGCATGATGGAGCGCCGCAAAGGCGGAGAAACGGGCGTGAAATCGGTTCAGCTTCTTGACGGTGACAAAGTTTGGGAAGCCGGCAAGAACGGTCTTTGGTCGGAAGAACTGCTTAGTTCCGCATTGTCACGCAGCGATACACCGTTAGGCTTGACCGTGAAGGATGGACGGACACAGGATCTGGTTGGTTCGGGCGTTTTGCCATCGCTTGTTTCACATCCCGCGGCTTACTTGATTGAGTATCGGGATGGCACGCGGGCGGCGATGTTGATGCTTGATGGTGCGATCCAAGACTTCAATTTTGCCGCACGTGTTCACGGCGCGGGACTGATTTCAACGCAGTTCTTTCTGTCGCCAGTTCCCAATGTGACGTATTCTGCTTGCCTGGTTTCGAAGATCGAGCAGATGTTCATGACCCGGCGCGCGCCCTACCGCGTGGAACGAACTCTATTAACCAGCGGAATGTTGGAAGCGTGCCTGACATCACGACAGCGGGGGAATCAACGGCTGGAGACGCCACAGTTGGCCGTCACGTACATGCCGCCAACGGAACCGCAATACTGCCGGGCATAAAATGCCGTCAAAAAGTACGCGTTCCGACTATTTTTGTTGAGATCTTGAATACAGATGTTCCGGCTGTGAGGTAGAGATCGCGAAAACCCTCGCCCCAGCAACAGCTGGTTGCCGGCTCAGGCGTTGTGATCGTGCCGAGAAGAGCGCCTGCGGGATCGAATATCGAAACTCCTTTTGCCGTCGCGACCCAGAGGTCCCCGTCTTCGTCCGTCTTCAGTCCCTTCGGGGTGTCCGGCACAGACGCGAAAACGTGGCCGGTGCGGAGAAGCCCATTCGCCTGGACATCATGAACGCGAATATTGCGAGAGCTCGCATCGGAAACATAAAGCTTCTGCTGAGTTGGTGACAGCGCCACCCCGTGCGGTGCGCGACACTCTTGTGAAACAGGCTGCGTAACGCCTTTGGAAGTGATCTGGTGGACCGCTTCGCCGTCAGTGAAGTAGATGCTTCCGTCAATCGCGTAGACAACATCGGCCGGGGCGTTGTTGTTTGATGTCAGCACGGTTATGTCTTCGTTCTTTTCCGTGCGAGTGATGCGATTCGCCTCGCAGGCGAGCAAGCGACCCTCATGATCGAAGCTGAGCCCAGCCGCGCCATTGCTATCGGTGCGGTAAGCGGTAGGCTGGCCGCCTTCCGACTTCATGATGCGGCGGGCCGGCACATCGCTGAACAGCAAGTAACCTCGGCGGCTGTAGACAGGGCCATCGGCGCCTGCCAGGCCCTCAATCACCTTCTCGACTTTCGGTTCACCGCCGAGCAGCGATTGCAGTGTGGCGGCCATCTAGGAGCCTCTTCCATGAGCGTAGAAAGAGTGCGTGGGTGGAGTGTATGCGACTTGGAGCAAAGGAGTTTCCAGGCGCTTGTGTCCCTGATACGCCGATTCCATCAAGAACGCCACTGCGCCTGTCGTGAGCAACGTCCGGTCCACCGAGTAGGGCGGCTTGCCAGTCAGAAACATCTGCGTCATTCCGTAGACCAGCATGCTGAAGTTATTCGAGTTTTCGGGCGGGTCATAGCACAACGTGCTGTCGATTTCATGCCGGCCTTTCACCCGGACAGCAGCCAGATATTCGTTTACCAATCCGCCGAGGCACAGCACGGCCCCGCGCGTGCCATCGTTGTATTCGATCAAACAGGCGACTGGATGCTTGACCTCTTCAGGGCGTATTTTGCCGAGCTTGGTCGCCCTTCCCAGAGCTGCGTGCATTAGTTCCTTTGACCATAAGCCTT
>DASREJ010000131.1:0-2198 GCA_035652115.1 Bryobacteraceae bacterium | reverse complement strand
CCATCGCTGCTGCCGTTATAAATCCTCCACGTTGTGTACTTGGAAGAAGGAGGCGCAGCGCCGCTCGCCGAAAATAACCAGGGCTTCTGGATTAGCGATGTTCCTAAGACAAGTAGGGCTAAAACCAGCAGGAATTTAATTGGAAATTGTACGCTCATTTCGGCAAGACGACTACTTTGCAAACACCTTCACTACGTTCAAAGCAGCCGTAGGCTGATTGAACATCCCATAAGGCAAACGAATGGGTCACAATGGGCCGCAATGGCAAAACAGCAGCAAGACGAACTGCCTCGGCGAAGTCCTCTCGCGTATAGACACGGGATCCAACGATGGTGAGTTCTTTGAAATTGACGGCTTGCATCTCAAGCGGGACGGGCCTCTTGAACACACTCACGTTCACAATTGCGCCGAGAGGCCGCACCAAGGAAGTCATCTCAAGAGCACTTGCAGCGGAACCAGCACATTCGAAGACGAGATCGGCGCCTTCGCCAGAAGTCATCTCGCTCACGAGGCCCTTCACGTCGTCGCCTGCTGCTCTGGCGGTCAGGCCCAAATCGGCTGCGAGTTGGATGCGCGAGAGAAGAATGTCGCTGATCAAAACGTGTTCAATACCGCGAGCGCGAGCGGCTAAGGCGGTCAAGAGACCAATCGGCCCAGCGCCTATTACCACGGCCGTACGGGCTCGCTGGAGTGGTGCACGAGAAACGCCGTGCACGGCCACGGCGAGCGGTTCAATAATGGCGCCCAGATAAGGAGACATGTTGTCCGGAAGTCTGATCAGACTCGGGACCGGCACTTTGACGTATTCCGCCATACCGCCATCGACATCAAACCCGTAGAGCCGGAGGCTTCGGCAGACGTGCGGATTTCCACCTCGGCACGTGAAACATTGGTCGCATGAGATCAGTGGATACATCGTGACGAAATCACCGGTCTTAACTCCCCTACCGCGCGTTTTGATCGCGACTACTTTTCCGCAGAATTCATGGCCCACCGTGAGCGGTTCTTTTGCGCGCGGATGCACGCCAGAGACGATGCCTATATCTGAACCGCAGAACCCGCACGCGTCGACCCGGATCAGCGCTTCTTCGTCGCCGATTTCCGGGACAGGTACTCGCACCGGTTCGATTCGATGCGGCCCCAAATATCGGGCCGCTAACATCGTTTGCATGATGTTCTGCCGTCCTTCCTCATTGGGCAGTAAAGCCGCCGTCCATCATCAAGATTGAACCCGTGAAGAAGGTCGCGTAATCGCTCGCCATGTAGGTATAAAACGCTGCCACCTCCTGAGCGCTCGCAATTCGGCCGATTGGATGGTTGCGCAGTAGCATGTCCCAATACGCTTCCGGATCTCCCGATGCTTGCGCGGAGTTATGAACGATAGGCGTATCTACAGTTCCACAGGCGATCGTGTTAACACGAATGTCATGCCTGGCGTATTCGATGGCCATCTGCCGAGTCATTTGGTGAAGTGCTCCTTTTGAAGGTGCATAGGCACCTTGCGTAGGAATGCCAACCTCACCGGAAATGGACCCGCTGACAAGAATCAGGCCTCGCCCCTGGCGCTGCATCACTGGAATGACGTGGCGGGCTGTCCAGAAAAGAGCTTTCACATTTGAATTGAGAACGTAATCCCATTCTTCGGGCGTATGTTGGTGAAGCGGTTTTACTACGCTTACGGCAGCGTTGCTCACGACAACATCCAGACGGCCAAAATGGTCCACGGCAGCAGCAGTGAACCGTTCTGCAGTCGAGTCCTCCGCAACATCGCCGTTCACAATCGTGAGTTTGTTGCCAAACTTCGATTCGCAACGGCGCAGCTCGTCTGGAATTTGTCTCCTGCGGAACACCGCAACGACTCCCGCCGCCTCGGCTTCAAGAAACGCTTCCGTGACGGCGAGTCCGATGCCTGAGGATGCACCGGTGACCACAGCAACTTTTCCTGAGAGTGTAACGTTCACCCGGCGTCCTCCCCTGAGTTCCGCGTGTACACCCAAGGCGAGTAATACGGCAGTATCTGAACCCGCGTGTTGTCGCCTAGGACTCGAAGTGAAACTTCCAGCATGTGCGGCTCGGCGATGTTGTTGATCATCATGTCGTAGTGGCAAGGAATCGCGATTTTCGGTCGAACGGCCGCGACAATTTGCGCGGCTTGCATATGGTTTAGATTGTGATAGCCGCCGTTAACACAGATTGCG
>DASREJ010000130.1:0-13225 GCA_035652115.1 Bryobacteraceae bacterium | reverse complement strand
CGATTGCGTTTTGGAATTCAGAAACGTGTCCAGCCGGGCCTTTAGATCGTGCAGGCTTGGCGTGATCGATTCGCGCTCTTCCCCGCGCTCGTAGAACTTCTCCGTATCGAGGAAGTCGGCGTCCACGAGCGCTGAGAAAAGAAACCGGGTCCAGAGTGAAAACAGAAGGGGATCGCTGGTGCGGAGCCATGAGGGTGGGGGAGGAACGGGCGCCTCTTCGATCCAGCGAAGCAGTCCACCAGCACGCGAGCCCTCTAACAGCGATTGCTTGCGTCCGAGTCTGTCTCGCAGATCTTCGGCATCCGGCAAGCCGCCGTGGTGCCCAGCGATCACGAAAGTCAACGGAGATGCCTGTCGGGCCTTTGCGATCAGCGCTCCCACGGTTGCGTGATCCACTTTCCCTTTGACGTGAGCATCCGGGTCACTTGCAATGTAGCTTTGAAACGCGCTCTGGTACTTGCCCGCATCATGCCAAAGGCCGGCAAGCCTACCCCACCCGAGCGCGAACGCAGTACTGAATTTCTCGGCCAAGTCGGCGACTGCGGCCAGATGGTCGTCGAGGAGTTGCCACTCCTCCTGCGGTCTACCAGGTAGACTGTGGGCATAATGATGCACGGATGATAATTATCCTAGTTTTCGAAGCCCTTTTTCCAGCCGAGGTTCTGTGCGCGATTGGCGTTCCGCTTACGTAAAGAGGTAAACATCGAGTTTTCTCCTGTACCGATTGTCGACATGGGCGTGCGAGGACGAGTCAATATGTTCGGGCTTCTCACCGGATTCTAAATTCATCCTGAATTTGCATCTAACCATCTTGCCTTGGCTGCAGCCAAGCTTCAGGCTGGCTACTACTATGAAAATGATCTCGGCGACCATCATCGTGATCGCGACGAGCAGTCGCCTACTTATAGGGGATCCTATGACGCAGCGGGATCGCGACGATCTCGTCTCGCATCTGCAGATGACGGAAAGCTGGCTGGTAGACGAGGTATCCAGCCTATCTCCAGCTCAGTTGGAATTTCGAATGGCACCCGACAGATGGACCATTGCCGAGGTTGTCGAACACCTGGCCATTGCCGACCCTACCTATTGGCAACTGCTCCAGGACGGCATGAGACATCCTCCCAAACATTTAAAGAGGCAGGCCACGGACGCAGACGTCCTGTGGTACGGTATCAACCGCACAAAGCATGAAAAAACTGAGCCGTACAAAGATCCGAAAGGTCAAAAGGTTGATATTCATCAAGCGCTGGATAGTTTTCGGAAGCTCCACGCCATGATGCTCGAGTATGCTCGAACTACGGAAGAGAACCTTCGTGACCATGCTGTAGAGGAATGGGGCGTTGACGCGTACCAGTGTTTGCTCGAAATCTCAACGCACACGCAGCGGCACATCCTGCAGATCCGCGAGATCAAAGCTGATCCCAGGTTCCCAAAGCGGTAAGCGAAAACTGACTGGTTGTTTCGTCAAATGGCGCGAAGGGAATCCTTGCAGCAACGGCCACTTCGACGGCACGAGTTTCCCGCGATCGATAAACGTTGCGCTAACGCTGAGGTCACCCGGTTTCCCATGTATTCATGGCGACGCGTGCTCACTGATTCTGCTTCGCTTCTTTAGCCATTTCCCGTTTTTGGCATTGGCCACAGACGAACTGCGGGGGATAGGAGCCGAGGACAAGACCTCTCTCCACCAGGTCCTCAGGCACCATCTTTGTTTGAATGCAGGAAACGCACCGTACTTGAACCTGTTTTGATCCACCGTTCTGCTGGGCTGCGCGTTGCTTCGTGTAAGTTACAACAGCCATGGTCCGAGTTCCCATGCTTCTCCGGTGAGCCCATACGAGGGCCTGGGCCACGTGCGCTCCATCTTTCTCACAATCTTGGCTTATTTGCACGGAGGAGATGCAACCCGATTGCGATCTTGCTCCCTGCTTGGTGTTGTTCTGCAGTGCTGTATTCGAGAACCCATCCTCAGTAAAGCTCTGCTGATCGAGGCGTACATAGCCGTCCGGGCCGTCGATCCGCCCCTTGTCACGAAACATTAGATCCCACTTTTTCGGCAACTGTTCGAGCGCTCCCAAACAGTCGCGTCTCTCAGCGTCGTTGGGGTCATGTGGTTTGGTCGTAATTTTCCGCTTCGTATCCACGACCTTGCAATCACCGAAGGTCATCTCATCTGGATCAACCTGAGCTTGTTTGTCTTTATCAGGCGCTTCCATCAGTAAGTCCTTTCCACTGCAAGTAGCTTGTCACGGACGAATAAATTTCCGCAACGTTGCCAGTCATTCGTGTATCCGTCGCTCGGGCGGCACCACACACTACGGAAACGCTTGCGCCGATCACCTTGTAGCCAAACCGCTCGTAATAGCGGACCGGATCTCTCATGCCTGCCCGTAAATGCTGGGGCATACGATGCTCCCGCATGACGTTCAATCTGGTCGTATGCGCTCCGGCGTGGACCGCTTTCTGGAGCGCCCCGCCTAACGCCATAGTTCCTGCACCTGGGGACGATCGCAGCGACGCTAACTCTCTCACGTAAAGCTGATCTTTTTCGAAAAAACAGTACACGTAGCCGCAGAAATTTCCGGCTAGGTCTTCGGTCACGAGGACTTCCGACCCGGGCGGATTCCACTCAGGGCGGTAATGTGCAAGGTTTGCTTCTGATTGAAACAACCAGGGCGGTACCGGAAAAGCTTGGCGAGCGATGGCTTCGAGCGAAGGGCGTTCCCAGCTTTGGCACCGCCGTACGCTGTAGTGCATCGCTGGCATTGTATTGTACGCCGAATAAGGAGACCCGGACACCCATCGATGGCTGACAGGTGGCTCCGCATCACTACCGCTCGTATCGAGCTGAACTGCGAGCACTAGAAACAGCATCATTTACTTGAGAGGCGCGCCATGATGGATGGAAAACGTACCACGGAATCGTGGGAGATGATTTCTTTCGGATAGGGCCTATGATCATTGCCAGTTGGAATGTGAATTCGATTCGCGCGCGCGTTGAGCATGTGAGAAGATGGCTCGCCGCACACAATCCGGATATTCTGCTGCTACAGGAACTCAAAGCGGCGGAGTTCCCCGCAGATTTATTTGAAGGGCTGGGGTATCAAAGCGCGGCGGTTACGCAAAAGGCGTACAACGGTGTGGCGATTCTTTCTCGTTCTGCAGTTGAGGTCGTTTCAACAACACTGATCGGCGATGAGGCTGACAGTCATGCGCGCTTCCTCGAAGCTGTGATCTGCGGCATTCGAATTGTTAATATCTATGCGCCGAATGGGAACCCGCCCGGCAGTGATAAGTTTCTTTACAAGCTGGCGTGGATGGACCGGCTGCTCCGGCAGTTGCAGATTTGGTTACAAAGCGAAATGCCGACGTTGGTGGGCGGCGACTTTAATGTGATTCCAGAGGACATCGACTGCCACAAGCCTTCTTCCTGGATGCACGACGCGCTGTTTCAGCCTGAGCCGCGGGCCCGCTATCGTGCGTTTCTCCGGCTGGGCTATACGGATGCGTTTCGTTCGCTGCATCCGGGCGAGACCGGCCAATTCACCTTTTGGGATTACTTCCGCAAGGCGTTTGAGCACAACCGCGGCATTCGGATCGACCACTTTTTACTCTCACCGAAATTGGCACAGCGATTAGAGACTTGCGAGATCGACAAGGCACCACGGGCGATGGAGAAACCGTCGGACCACACGCCGATTGTTGCCCGATTGCGCGCTGCAAAGGGCGATTCGTGAGCGACACGCTTCTCCCGCATATTGAAGCGCCTGCTGCAGGTCCTGGGGCTTCAGAAACGGATGCTGGGAGGAAGAGCGCCGCATCACCGCCCGCTCAGGTCCAGATAGTCTTGTTTTTTGGAGCGCTTGCGCGAGCGCCAGACCACCCACCAGATCAGAGCGGCGAAGAGAATTAAGGCGAGCACGATCTCCCACAAGTGCAAACCAGGACTCGCCCGTATGGGTTCGAATGTGATGGATTCGCTCTCTTGCATCGCCACTCAGCCTATCGCATTTTTCCCATGGTGAGCGGGAAGACGTGTGACTGAGGTTGGGCGACTTAATGGGCGCGGGAGTTCAGAATTTCTATGCTCCCGTTACGGTTGACTAGCCGCAAATCACAGCGTCCATCGCCGATGATGCCATTCAACGTATTAGCGGAGAAAACGCCGGAAACGCTCATTGGAAAATCGGAGCTAATTTTTCCGAAGGAAGTTGTTGCTGAGACGCGATAGCTGGGATTCCCAGTTAGATGCAAGCGAATGGGCGAAAACGAGGTGCGAATGGCTACCGGCTGGCACCCACCCTGCGTATTGCCGCTTGCATCGACTGCACCATTCTGATCATCCACCTCGATTGCGCCAGCTATGTGCTCCAGCACAACTGCGCCAAAACTTGTTTTCACTTTGGCAGATTGAGCGTCAGCGGCCTTTACACCGCCGTTCGCGTTATCCACGGTAAGTACACCTGCTACGTCGGAAGCCTCTACGGGTGCAAAGCTGGTTGTTAGTGTCGCCGCGCCACGGATTCGGGAAACGGACACCTCGCCATTTCGGGATTGGACGTTCACACCGCCGTCGACATCGGCAACCAAAACACGGCCGAAGGAATTCTCGATGGTAGTGGATCCTTTCACTTTTGTTCCTTGGATCTGAGAGTTGTTGGCGCGCACGGAGAGAGCGTGACCGATTTCGGAGAAACGTACTTCTGCGAAGCTCGTGTTCAATTCCGCCATTCCGTTCACGTTTGAGGCATCAATCCTCCCGTTACCGTTGTGCACCGTGAGATCACCGCGAAGGTTGCGAACCGTCACATCGCCGAACGCATTCGTGATGCGTCCGGCGCCTGTAGCATCAGAGACGCTAACGGGACCGTTTGTATTCGTAATTGTCACGCCGTTGCCAATCCGCTCCGCGGAAATGGAGCCAAAGCGATCTTTGATGTTCAACGCGCCCGTCACATCTTGTACTTTTACATTGCCATTCGTGTTCTCGATTGCGACATCGCCTGCGTTATCTATCACCTCGATGTTGGCGAACGAATTCTCCAGCCGCTCGATACCTTTCCCAGCGCGAAAACTGATTACCCCGTGCGAGGTTCTGATGTCACCGTTGGCCTTGAGCCCACTCACGGAAACACCGCCAAACGAATTTCGTACTTCGAGAGGCGTATTTTCGGGAATTGTAAGTTCGTAACGTACCCAATACGATACGTTATTGAAACCAAAAAACGAGTCGGGCTTTTCGGGATAGCGCGTGCGAATAGAAAACACCGACGCAGAAGGGTCAGTTACTATCTCGATTCTGTTGGCAAATTGCTCGGCGCGGGCGCGGTCGGGCGCCGAAACATGAATCTGAGCGCTAATCGTCAAGTCGCGTTGCGGATGAGTGCTGATGACGATGTCGCCAAGCTTGTGTTCCACCAGCAGGGATTGGCCCTGCCGAAGGTCAACTGTTTTGACAAAGTAACGAACGAACTCCTCACGCGCAACGCCGTTGAGCGCGAGTACCAATCCGAAGAAAACGACTTTAACGCCGCTGGCCACTGGTAAGTATCTCCTCTAAAGTCTGTTGCTTGTCACGATACAAATCCGCTAACTCACGTTGCAGGTGTATGTTGAACCGGTTTTGCGCTACATTCGACCGCGTCTCCTGGATAGCGGAATCCAGCATCAGAAGTCTTTCCCGATAGCTGGCGACGAGCGGCGAGACTGTATGACTTTCGAGCTGCGGCTGAGCCAAACGGGACAATTCGTCAATCGAACGCCTGTAAGCTGCCTCGCTGTTTTCCACGTTTCTTAACGCCTGCTCCGTGAGGAAGTCCCGTGGGGAACCGGTTGCCGGCCGGATACCGTTTGTGGGCGCGTTGAAGGTCATCAGTTGAGGCCAGCACAGAAGGGCAACTACTGCGATCGTGGCAGCAGCAACCGCAAGCGCGGCGGCTTTCCATTGCGTCCACCGGCGCTTCCGCAACGGGCGTTGTTGCTCAATGCCGCGGTGGATTCGAAGCCAAAGGTCCGGGCTATCCCACGTCTGATGTAACTGTTTGGCCGTGCTTGAAATCTCGTTCCAGATACGGTATTCGTCCCTGCACGCGGCACAATGGCGGAGGTGTTCACGCGCATCAGTCATCAGGTCCGGGTTCGCGAAAGCTCGCTCCAAATCGCCGCATTCAAATTTCATTTACTTGCCTCCGCTGCGTCAGGAGTTGTTTCAATGCACGTTTTGCTTCGAAAAGCCATGCGCGCGAGGTTCCCTCCGGCACCTCCAGCACACTCGAGATCTCTGAATGCTTCAGACCTTCGACTTCGAACATTAGAAAAACCAGCCTGTGTTGTTCGTTCAGGGTCTGAAGGGCTCGTTCCAATGCAACTTTGAGCGTCAGTTTGCTCTGGGCAGGAACCTCTTTGAGCATTGGTTTTTCTGCCAAACGCTGCCGTTTGCGCAATACGTCGTAACAGCAGTTGATCAGAATCCGGAACATCCAAGTCGACACCGTGGAGTTGCTTTCGAAGCCTGCGACGGCCTTATACACTTTTAGGAACGTTTCCTGGACCGCATCTTCGGCATCATCCCGGCTGCCGAGCAGATGAAACGCAAGGCTTTTCATCCGTGTGGCGTGCAGGTTATACAACCGCTCAAACGCTTGAATTTCTCCCCGCTTGCAGCTTTCGAGGAGCTCGGCGTCGGTTGGATCGTCCGGTAGAGCCGTAGCAAACTGCAGCGGGACACTCACCTCCCAGGTCATTAAGTTCGGCGTTTAGACGGCGGCGGAGCCCGAAACGTTGGCGCCAGCCCGGAAAATCTTTACGCGACGAGAGCAGGGTTCATGCGAAACCTATCATGATTGATAAAAATCGCCCACTGGCGTAAGGCGTCCAGCACTGCCGTAAGTCGCCAGTTCACGTCTTAGATTTGCTGACCCGACGCTCGCAAAGCTTTTTGTATTCCGCTTCAAGTTCGCGCAGTTCCTCGTCGGTCAGCCGATCCAAGTCAATCATGCTATTACGCGCGCCACGGAGCGCTTTGATCAGCTCATCGAGTTTCAGGTGAGTGGCCCGGGTATCGCGGTTCTGAGTGTTTTGGATAAGAAATACCATCAAAAATGTGACGATGGTCGTGCCGGTGTTGATGGCTAGCTGCCAGGCATCGGAGTAGCGAAAATATGGACCAATCAGGCCCCATACCAACACGATAATCACGGCTGCGCAGAATGCCCATGATGATCCCAACAAATCCGATGTATATCGAGCGAACCGTCTGAATGCTTCGTTCAAATTTCCTCCTTGACCAGCACTGTAGATTCTGATTGTCTCGCGCTCTGTAGAGAGCGTAAGGTTCACCAGGCGCAACTCACGGCGAATGTCGGGCACCGATGGCTGGTCGATTACACCGGAAAATTTTCCAGCATCCGCTAAGCAACGGGCGCAGCAGTGTTGATCGAAGTATTTAGTTCTTAACGGTCAGCTTCTAACCAACGGTGGAGCAATGTTGAACCAATTCATTCGAATCGCCGGCCCCGATCGCGGTCTTGAGATTGGTGGAGTCAAACTTCTCGGCTTTGATGCAAATAACGCGCACAAGCTGGTTTTCACGATTGTGGCGATTGTCGTTCTGTACCTGATTAGCAAGGCTTTGTGCTGGGTTGCGCAAAAGCTAGGTGGAAGCCGCCAGCGTACGGCATTTTGGACGCGTCAGGGAATAAGCCTGATGATGTTCCTGCTTGGCGTCATCGGCTTCGTGTCGATCTGGTTTGACAATCCGAGCCGACTGGCTACGGGACTCGGTCTGCTGAGTGCGGGTTTGGCGTTTGCGCTTCAGAAGGTTGTCACCAGTTTCGCTGGTTACTTTGTGATTCTCCGCGGGAAAACATTCAACGTGGGCGATCGCATTACCATGGGCGGCGTTCGCGGCGATGTTATCTCGCTGAACTTCATACAAACGGTGATTATGGAAATGGGCGAGCCGCCGGCGGTCCAGAGCGACGACCCCGGCATGTGGGTGATGAGCCGGCAGTACTCTGGCCGCATTGTCACAATCTCGAACGCACAGATTTTCGAAGAGCCCGTCTATAACTACACGCGCGAGTTTCCGTACATATGGGAAGAGATGCATATACCGATTTCGTTCAAAGACGACCGGCATCGCGCCGAGCAGATCATCCTCGAAGCTGTTGAGCGAAACACGATGGATATCGCCAACATGGCGGAGCCGGAACTCGAACGATTGCGAACTCGCTTCTTCGTTGAAGCTTCCGATATCCGCCCGCGCGTTTTCATGCGGATTACAGATAACTGGGTGGAGCTTTCGGTCCGCTTCCTATGCGGCACGCACGATATTCGGGGATTGAAGGACAGGATTAGTCGCGAGATTTTGAGCGGGCTTGAGGCTTCAAGTATTGGCATTGCGTCGGGGACTTATGAGATCGTCGGTATACCGCCAATCCGATTAGAGGGCGTGACCAACGTTAAACGAACGCCTGACGCTGGAAGGATCTCCTAGTAATAGAAACAAGGCCCAGCGTGCTGGATCTAACTTTTGAGGAAGTGACCCATGCGAACGATGATTTTCGGTTTGGCGATTACTATCGCGCTTCTAGTTGGGCCGAGTCTGCTCGCGCAAGGTTCGGACGATATTCGGGCTGAGCAGCAAGCATTGAAAGATAAGGGCTTAGATCCGGGTCCGGTGGACGGCATCAATGGTCCCCGAACTCGCGCGGCGCTGCGTGAATTTCAGAATAAGCAAAACCTCAAGGAAGACGGAAGGCTGGGACCGCAGACGCGCGACGCATTGGGTCTCAGGCCCGGGTCGGCAGGCACAGATATGAAAGAGGCCGGTACCAATCTCAAAACGGGATATGGACAAGGCGGCAAGGACATTGGACACGGCAGTAAAGATATGGCGCACGATGTCGCCGGCGGCCATCCGATTGATGGCGCAAAAGACATCGGCAAAGGCGTAGGACATGGCGCGGAGAAGATGGGCGTCGCGACGGGCCATGCGACGAAGAACGCGGCTAAGGGCGTGAAGAATGCCGTTACCGGCGATCACAAAGACACCAAGCCATAAGCACTCACCCATACTGTTCGTTCGAAATAACTTTGGCCGTTGAAGGGAATAGCTCATTCTCTCCGCCGGCGCTGCCCGGATGCGTGATTAAGATGGAAGAGCAATGAAAGAAATCATCACGTCACCGAACGGGCCGAAGGCGGCGGGCCCTTATTCTCCGGCTGTGCGACAGCATGGCTTTGTCTTTCTCAGCGGACAGATACCACTCGATCCGAAAACGATGCAGCTTGTCACTGGGAGCATTGAAGAGCAGACTACGCGCGTGATCGAGAATTTGCGGGCGGTTTTGGAATCGGCCGGACTCACGCTCGACGATGTCGTCAAGACAACCGTTTTTCTCAAAGACATGAACAACTTTGCGCGGATGAATGAGACTTACGGCAAGCTCTTTGGTGACAAGCCGCCGGCGCGGACCACTGTCGAAGTGGCCCGGCTGCCACGTGATGTTCAAATCGAAATCGAAGCGATTGCTTTCGATTCGTCCAGCAAATAATTACTGTTTAGGCGGCGGGGGTTGATCCGCAGGCTTCAGCGGACCGTGCACACTGTACTGCTTTTGCGGCGGGTTCAACTTGATCTCTACCTTCTTTTCGTCGCCCGCGACATCAATTTTCTGGCCGTAAGTCTGATACTTTTTGGTGATCACTTGCAGTTGCACGGTGCCTTCGGGGACGGGGGGAAAGTGTGCTTTGCCTTCCAGGTCAGTGCGGACCTCCCAATGAATCGGCTTGCGCTTACCGAGCTTGGTGATTTGATGCTCGCCTAAAAAATCGAGAATGACGGCGGCGTTTTCGACGGGCTTGTCGAACTGATTGGTCACTTCCACCCTGATGGTGCATTCGGGCGGATTGCCGGCCAACAGCAAAGCGCTGCTTGCCACAAGCGCAAGCAGTGCTAATCGAACCTTCATGCTATGCATTATCTCGTAACAGCGGCTGCGCGCTGGGGTAGTTGAGCGGGCGCCGCCAACAGCGGACCAATGGCGGCGCGGAGCGCTTTTTCGTCCATGGCTCCCGGATGATAAAGCCGGACAATGCCGCGGCGATCCACCAGCACGATGGTAGGGGTTGTGCTGACGCCAAATCGCTCAAAGTTGCCCGGGTCGAGTGGAACACCGGCGTTCGGAATACCGGCGTAGTAATGCGCGTACACCTTGTCGATAAAGGGCGTTTCGACGGCCGGCGAGGCGTGTTCCTCCTCAGCGGTGTAGCCATAACGCTGGGTGGGCGCAATAACCACGAGACCCTTAGGGCCAAGTTCTTGCGCGAGCTTGGCGATGATGGGCGCATCGGCTTTGCAGTCTGCGCACCAGTGCGCCCAAAAGAAGACAAGCAACACTTTGCCTCGCAGGGAAGTCAGGGCGACGGGTTTAGCGCCGATCCATTCCGTCTCTTTGAGCGGCGGCATGGGCTTGCCTTGCAGCGTCAGCAGATTCAAATTTTTCTGAAGACGGCTGACGATGGAGGTGCCGTGCCATTTGCGCATCTGGGTTTCGAGGAGTTGGACGGCCTCCGTTTTTTTGTGTTGGTCGTTTAGAATGCCGGCCTGAATCTCGTAAGCCGCACCCAGGGCGATGGGGAGATGCGGTTCCTTATCGAGGCTTCTAGTTGCGAGCGAGGCAGTGGCGCTGCGCTCAATTTCATCGGCTTCTTTTTGCGCCTCGTCGGGATGCCCGAAGGCGAGTTGACCGCGCGCGAGCCACGACAGCGCCTCCAACGCTTCGGGCGTGTCGCCATTCAGGCGGCGATATTGTGCCACCAGGGCGGCGGCTTGCGCCAGATCTCCTTGCTGCAAAGCGGCTTGGACGAACAGAACGATGCGGGGAGTGGCAGGTTGCCCGTAGCTAGGCGGCACGGAGACTTGCCCACCGAAGCAGAGCAGCGTTGAAAAAGCAGCGATAACGGCGGCTGCTCGCCAAACTACACGCACAGCGTTTTCAAATACTCGCGAAAGGGCTGACCGAGATCGTGGCGTTCGAGGGCGAACTCGACAGTAGCTTTCAAAAAGCCGAGCTTATCGCCGGCATCGTAGCGTTTGCCTTCAAATTTCAGGCCATAGATGGGCCGATTGCGTAGCATATATTTCAACGCGTCAGTAAGTTGTATTTCGCCGCCGCTGCCGGGCTGTATCGATTCGATGCAATGAAAGATTTCCGGGGTGAGAATGTAACGACCGATGATTGCCAGATTTGATGGCGCGTCCGCCGGCTTGGGTTTTTCCACCATATTGCGGATGCGGTACAGGCGATTTTCACGACCATTGTCGGACACCATCTCAGCATCTACAACGCCGTAGGCAGAGATCTGCTCGTTTGGCACTTCCATCAGGGCCAGCACGGAGGCTCCGTAATACTCGTAGACGTCGAGCAATTGGCGGACACAAGGCACTTCCGAGGCGATGATGTCATCGGAAAGCACTACCGCAAACGGTTCCGACCCGACTAACTCTTTGGCTCGCAGCACCGCGTGGCCCAAGCCAAGCGCTTCTTTCTGCCGGACGTAGGAGATGTCGATCATGTCCGAAATTCCCCGGACCATCGACAGCATGTCGTTCTTGTGTTTCGACTCAAGGAGTTGTTCGAGCTCGAAGCTGACGTCGAAATGATCTTCGATCGAAGATTTTCCCCGGCCAGTAACGATCGTGATGTTCTGAATGCCGGAGTGCATCACTTCTTCCACGCCATACTGGATGAGAGGCTTGTCCACGAGCGGCAGCATTTCTTTGGGCTGCGCCTTTGTCGCTGGTAAGAACCGCGTTCCCAACCCAGCGGCCGGGAAGACCGCTTTACGCACTTTGGCAATCATCAATCGTCATTGTACGCGGTAGAATGAATGAAACGACCGCTCGCTGACCTGTCTTTGGCAGTCCCCTGCCCTGTGTGTTAATCCTAGGTTTTAAGCGCTAGAGCGAAACGCGATATTTTAAGATGGCTTACGTAATTGCCGAACCTTGCATCGGAACCAAAGACACCGCCTGTGTAGACGCCTGCCCGGTGGATTGTATTCATCCTAAGAAAGACGAAGAGAAGTTCGGCGGCGAACAAATGCTGTATATCGATCCGGTGGAGTGCATTGACTGCGGCGCTTGCGTTCCAGTCTGCCCCGTTTCCGCCATCTTCGCACTCGAAGATTTACCGGAGCAGTGGGCCGACTTCGCACAAAAAAACGCCGCCTTTTTCGGCCGCTAACGTCTCTTTTCGAAGCTTTTCGGGCAACCACGAGTGGTTGTGTATTTGGTACGCCACATCGATGTCGCGCTTAAGTTTTTTGCGGGACAATTATCGTCATGCGGAACAGGCTCTGCGCCTTCGGCTTGTTGCTAGCAGCACTCGGCGTTTCGGTGCTATTCGCTCGCGGGTACCCGTCCACAAAAGCGCAGTATTCGACCGAACTGCATCTTGATGCGGGGAGCATTCTGTGTGCAAACGAAAAGCTCAGTGATCCCAATTTCGCGCGATCGGTCATTTTGATCGTCCGATTCGACCCGGATAAAGGTGCTGAAGGTTTGGTCTTGAATCGGCAGACCGAGATCCCAATTTCGCGTGTTTTCCCGAAGGCAAAGCACGCCAAAGATCCGGTTTATCTGGGTGGGCCGGTTCAGATCAGCGGAGTACAGGCGTTGCTCCGGCTGACTGAAAAGACGGCTGACGCCGTGCAAATAGTGGGCGATGTCTACGTAACCGGGGCGAAAGAATTAATTGACAAGTCAATTGATTCCGAAGCCGATGCATCGAAGTTTCGGCTTTACCTCGGCTATGCGGGCTGGACCTCGGGGCAATTAGAAGCGGAGATACGGATGGGCGCGTGGTCTGTAATCAGGGGCGGCGCGAAGATCGTATTCGATCCGAATCCGGATTCACTGTGGCCGCGGCTGACGCGCGAATCTAGAACGCAAATTGCATTTGCAAGGTTCAGGCTATTGCCGGCGCTCAGCTAACGCACATCAAGCGTAGATCGGCTCCAATTTCCGTACGACGTAGGCACCGCATCTTTCGTAACTGGCACGCGGACCATTGCGCGCGATGTCGAGATCGGCGCACAGCCAACCATTGAAGTGAATTGCCCGCAACACGCGATGACAAGCGGGAAAATCTATCGGAATTATATACTTTACAAACCCGGGGTTTTCTGGCATGATTGAAGCATGGAAGCCGATATTCTT
>DASREJ010000129.1:0-32789 GCA_035652115.1 Bryobacteraceae bacterium | reverse complement strand
TGCTCCAGGGACCGAACCATCAACAAAACAGGTATGGGCTTCAATCTTCAATATAGAGGGGACTTGTTGGATTTCTTCGCTCAACCGTTTCCTTACGATCACAATTCGGCAAATTTTTTCTAAATCTATTCTTTGCAACGTCTCGACAGTTCTTTAAGCAGTTGGCTTTTTTTGCCTGTTTTAGTGGTGGTCGAAAGCAGTTGATTCGCAAAACGACTACCATGAACAACAGAATTTTTGCATCTATTTTCCGGCCGGCCTTCTGCACGATAGTTGCTTTCGGCGGAATGATATCCAGTTCCGGGCAGACGCTTATCAATCTCGGGACACAAGGGCGGAACGCAGATTTCACCAGCCAACCGTACACACGTCCAATGAAGACTGGCACATCCCTTCCGGCGACCTGCACTGTGGGGGATATGTACCTTAACTTGGCTAGCGCAGTGGGGAAAAATCTGTACGCCTGCACCGCTACCAACACTTGGGTCCAGCAGAGTTCGGCTTCGGGATTAGCCGACCCCGGAGCTAATGGTCTTGTGGTTCGCACCGCACAGAATGCCACAACGGCCGTGGCCGCGCCGGCAAGCACGATCGTAGGAACTTCCGATACTCAGACATTAACGAACAAAAGTATTGACGCCTCTGAGATCAACACAGGCGTTTTGTCTGCGGCTCAGTTACCCGCCTTCTCCGGAGACGTCACGACAGCTGGTGGATCCACGGCAACAACGCTTGCGTCTGTGAATTCAGCGCCGGGTACGTACGGAGATAGTTCACACACCGTGCAGCTAACTGTTGACACCAAAGGGCGGATCACAGCTATTACTCAGATTGGTGCTGTCGGAGGTGGCGGAGGCAGTACAGTCACGACGGGGTTACTGGCAAGCATGCCCACGACATGTGCTCCGGGAACTCTATATTTTGCTACCGATCAACCTGCCGGTCAGCAGATCTATAGCTGCTCATCCACGAATATTTGGACGCAGATCTTGTCGCTGGGCGGTTCCGGCGCCTTGGCTTTCACCAACGGATCCTTGGATATCGTGACGGCGATCGTTCCACGACTTGCCGCAGCAAATACGTTTTCCGGATCCAACACATTCGGTGGAAAAACCACATTCAACCAAGTTGCCAGCGGCACCGCAAGCAACACGGATTTTGCAGGCCAGTTGACTTTAACCGCTGGAATAGCAAATTACAGTTTTGCCGGCCAGTACACATCGGCACCCATCTGCACCGGGTCTGACAGCACAGGTAACAATGCAGTTAAGGTGACCACGACCACGACAGGTTTGACTCTGACTGGCACGGGCACTGACGTGATTAACTACATCTGCGTTGCCCGGAACTGACGGTCCGGTGCAACTAGGGCGTCCATGTGCCTATCTGTTGCCAGGTGCCTTCCACATAGGATGTGTCGCTGATGTTGGCATAAATGTTTTTGGCGCCGGTAAACGACGGCGCAAACGTAATTGTTGCGGTAATCGTGACGGTGTTGCCCGATAGCGACACTGAGGCGCTCGATGCGGGCACAGTGCATTGACTGCTGGCCAAAATGCCGGACCCGCCAGGCGTTACCGACTGGCTTACGGCGGTTCCCTGATCGTTCGCGATATAAAGATTGTTCGACGAACGATCATAGATCAGGTAACATGCGCCATTCCCGGTTAGCGAACTGTTGAAGAAAAAGTGCTCTTGCGCCTGGTTTGTACTCGTATACGCAAACGTGAACCTCTGCATCGAACCGCTGCCGGACGATGGATTGACCGTCATCGAATTACCATCTGGTGCTGTGACCATCCAGGTGCCGATTTGTTGCCAAGTACCTTCTACATAGGATGTATCGACAATGGTCGTGTAAATATTCTTCTGGCCGGCAAACGTTGGCGCAAAGATAACTGTGGCCGTAATGGTGATCGTGTTGCCGGATATTGACGCTGAAGCGCTAGATCCAGGCACAGTGCATTGGCTGCTCGACAAAATACCGGACCCACCAGGCGTTACCGACCCGGTTACGGCGTTTCCCTGATCATTGGCGATATACAGATTGTTCGACGGACGATCGTAGATCAGGTAACAAGCCCCGTTCCCGGTTAGCGAACTGTTGAAGAAAAAATGGTCTTGCACTTGGTTCGTGCTCGTATATGTAAATGTAAACGTCTGCGTCGAACCACTACCGGCAGATGGATTGACTGTGATGCTGTTACCGCCGCCTCCGCCATTTGACCCGTTCCAGCCATTCACTAAATTTGTCACGTTGACGGACCCAAGTCCGCTTGCGCGATCATATCCGACACCCGCCGCGTATGTCTCGCTCCCGGTGTTGTAATTTGCTTCGCCGGGGACGGCATTCGTCCCGGTTGTCACGTCGTTGAAGATGCAAGTGGTTGCCGGAAGGGCATTAGATCCGTTGCAATTCGACAATGTCTCGGACGCAGCTAAACCGTAAAGCATCGGATCGGCTTGCCCCTGTCTTGACCCGGTTTTCTGATTCACAAGAGCCATAATGCCGGCAAAAGCGGGAGTCGAAGCCGATGTGCCCCCTACTATATAGAGCTGGATTTGTCCTTGCGAATTGGGCGTACAGGAGCCATCGACGCACAACAGATAGGCGTCATGCAAAGCTGCGGTAAGCGAGACGTCGGGTACATCGCGCGCTCCGTCGTTCGGAATTCCGGCCACCCCAGCTTGCCAAGTCGGCTTAGGAAAGAAAACGCTTGCTCCACCTCCGCCCGCCAAGATGCTGCCGGTGCCGCATTGCGAGCCGGTACAGTTAGCGTTCCAAACATCCTCGGGGATATAAGACACTGCCGATCCCAAAGTCCCGCCATTAGCGGAACTCCAATATGTTCCACCAGCTTCGTTGAACTGGGTTCCACCGACCGCAATTGTATAAGGCGATGACGCTAACGCGTTAACTGAAAGCGGTCCGGTGGCCGACGTTTCCGTATTTGGATCATCACATCCCGCAGAACCGGCGTCTCCCGATGAAACTAGATATGTGATTCCTTCCGCCGCAGCCTGTTGAGCCAGTGAAGAAACTGCCGCCGCGCCAGATGCGGTGTAATTAGCCTCGCAACTTCCAAAGCTTTCTGTCATTACATTGGCGAGATTGTTATCAATGATGTATTCTTCCGACAAAGTAACGCCATCTGTGTTATTCGTTGACGCAGAAACTACCAGATCAACCGTCGCTCTTGGAGCTACCGCGCCAGACCAGGAAGTATCCAGCACTGCTTCGAGTTCTTCACTGCCGCCGAGGTCACCAGGATTTCTACCATTGACGATGATGTTGGGTGCATTTACTGGCAGCCCAAAGATACTGCGGAAGCTGACTACATCCTGAACATTGATGTTGGTTCGACCAACTACGCCAATGACGATACCGGAACCGTTTATTCCGCCACTCAACAGCGGATTGATATTGTAAATTACGTCGTAGTCCGACGGAGCAAGATAATGGGACGAACCGCTGGTGAATAACGGTTTGATTGATCCAGCTTGGAGTTCCGCCGTTATCTGTTGATCTGATGTTTGGAGCTGCGGTTTCGAAAAGAAGTTGTTCAGGCTGGCCACACCGGCGACAGCAGGAGCCAAGGCGGCAGGTAATTCCGGATCTTGAACGTTAGCCCAATGCGGTTCACCATTGACCACAAATTGATGTACTGCGGTATGAAAGGCATTCTGGACCTGAGAGACATTGCCGGAAAACTCGATGACCGTCCGTCCATTCGAAACATAGTCTATGCTAAAACCCCTGGCTTGCAGCCAATCGGTAACGGTCTTCAAATCTTGATCGCTGATACCGAATCGCCGGCCAAATTCTTGTGGTGTTAACCAACGATGATAATCAGGCGATGCCGGCGTTTGTTGGTCTGTTAAAAGTTTCGTGAGTGCCGCATCTTGCTCTGCACTTCGTTTTAGCACCAAGAGCATTCGCTCCATCGGCAACGTCGCGGGAGCAGCGCCTCGATCAACGGCTGATCTGGCGAGTGGATGCGTATTGCCCGTCAGCCTGACAAGTTGTGCCTCGTTTGGCGTTGAGGTGATTAGTGTCGGAACGGCAGGAGTCTGCGCTCCCACAAGCACCGCACAACCGAGCAAAAGGACGGGAAGGATTTGGGATGAAGGCATTTTCGTGCGCGTTGTTACCTTTGAAAAAACTTGTTTGGCTAGAAAGCATACTGCCAACTATGAAATAATCTTCATGCTAGATCATGATCTGGAATAAAGCCATATATTTTCGTGAAATTTTGTTTCGTCAGTCGGTTAATAATGACAATTGGCCTCTATGACATGGCGCACTTTGCAGTGATGCAGGTCACGTCAGCGGCACCGACGCGTCGCTTTAATCAAGCCGCGCGTTGACCACGCAGCGATTGCAGGCTTAGGCTACGCTGACGCGAAAATGCCAGAAGTCCCCAGAAGGTGATCAACACGTATTGCATAACTTGAGCGAGAAGACTGAATGCAATCGCATCGGGTCTGCTGAATCCGAACGGTACTAGCACGTTAACGGCGACAAACTGATAGATACCCACGTAGCCAGGAGTAGCGGGCAAAGCACTGCTCAGTCCTAGGCCGGTCAAGAGCAGGAAAGCAATAGGAATCGAAATAGACAATCCGAGCGCTCGCATCACAATGATCGTTCCGATTGCATCCGAGAACCAAATCACTAGAGCCAATCCCGCAAACCCACAGAATCGCCTCCAATCATGCAAAGTGCGCAAGCCGTTCAGTATCTGTTCTAAAATCAGCTGAAGCTTAGCCCGGAACTGCTGCGGAAAAGGTAGGCGATCAATAACCGCCCTCCAGATATTCTCCATTCGGGGCAGCACTCCAATGCAGGCGACCCCACAAAGGCCCACAATCGCAAAGGGGCGGGCGGCCCCTTGAAACCATCCGGGCTTCACAGTTAACGTGAGTAAGACAATCGAGCTGAGAACAACTAACGTCACTGCATCCGCAAGCCTCTCTGTAAAAGCTGTCGTCAACACAAATGTTTTGCTTAGACCGGTCCGGGCGCTGACGATTACCGTACGAACAAACTCGCCGGCTCGAGCGGGCAAGAAGTTGTTTCCAAAATACCCGGCCGATGTAGCCCAAAAGGCAGTCGGCAGCGTTACCGCCGCGCCCGCGCGCAGCAAGATACCCCAACGGATAGCGCGCATCAAAAGCGAAAACGAGGCGATAAGTAGTGATACTCCAATGTAGGCAACATTAGCTCTGGATAGCGTCACTCCCACCTGCTTCCAATTGAGTCCTCGAAGCGAAAAATACAGAAGAACTCCCGCAATGGAGAAAGCGATAGCCCAATATATGAATCGTGTATTTAACTTAGAAATGACCACCGCTATCGGGATTTTTGCGCGAGCGCGAGCAACTATTCCAAATTCTTTCTAACAGTCAAGTAAATTGGATAGTGTCCCTTCAACGAAACGATGAGATGGCCAATCCAATTACCAACGTTGAGCGCTTGCAAAACACGCAGCGGTTGTCGTAAGCGAGCAGCTGTGATTTTCATCTCAAATTGAAAACCATGTGCCAACCGATCGAGAAAAACATCTTCCCCGGTTGATATCAGCTCTAACTTAGAGGCGCGATCGAATTTTCGTATCACTCTTCTACACCAAAGTGGATTGATCTGCGTGTGAAGCGTACGTGCGTATGATGGATCCCGTCTATAAACGTAGCGCACTAGCCACGGAAGGATCGGTTTCCAAAAGATCGGCGGTTGGAAGACGAGATAATGTCCCTCGTAATATGACAGATAATTCGGCATTTCCATATGAAGAACACCGCCCGGCCTTAAGACGCGTAACGACTCCTCTAAAACTTTCTCCGGATTCTCTGTGTGCTCGAGTACATTAGCAGAGTACACAATATCGAAACTTTCATCCGGGAACGGCAATGATTCGCCCACGGCATCTTTTATGCGATTCGGATCGAGGCCGTTCGCAGCGAGCAATACACGCGAAGCTAGAAATCCTTCGTCGAATCCACGACTTCCGGGTTCAACTCCGTAGCCATCCACGTTGAAACGTTTGATCCAAACAGCAAGATTTGTTCCGAAGCCCGATCCGATCTCAAGCAACTTCTTTGACAACAGCGGCGTGTAACGCTCGATGACTGTCGCCCGCTTAAACGACTTAGCAGTATCCAGGAAGTCAAGAGCATTCATATTGGGATCGACCCTAGCAATCGCTTGGAAGAACGCTCCAGAGCTACGGCATGCCGCACTTATGACTTCTTCCGGTACAATTACGTCGGGAATGGCAGAAAATGCAACTGGTGCTGTCATTGCCGCGGCAAACGTCTCCGTCACAAGTCTACCGTAAAGTGACGTCCAATTACTAAATCGATTTTCGGCTAGAATTTTGTAACCAATTATTAACTCATCTCGAAGCATGGCCTCATCGTTAATCGACGAAACTCTTGATTTCTTAACGCGAGAAAGCATGAGTTCGGTTTTGGAGCGCGAGCAAAGCTGCTTCGATCAAGCAGCCCGCGAGTTTCGTGATCGGCTGATTATCTTCGGTGCTGGAGAGTTGGGAAGAGCTGTCGGCCATCATTTAATAAAAATCGGCTATGCACCTCGGTTCTACGCAGACAATGACCCTAGACGATGCGGATCTAAAATTCTTGATGTACCAATTCTTTCGACAACGGACGCGGTGGAGCGATATAGCAACTCCGCTTGTTTCATTGTTGCCATCTACAACGGCTCAATCGTCCGGCGTCAACTTCGTGACCTTGGCTGCAAAACCGTCCTTCACTTTGCGCCGATTTTTTGGAAATATCCGAACGGACGCATACAAGCTGAGGCAATCGGATGCCCTTCTCGAGTTTTGAAAAATATCGAATCTATCTATGAGGCCTACTCTTGTTTAGCCGATGATAAATCTCGCTACGTGTTTTGCGAACAACTTCGTTGGCGAGTACTGCTGAATTCTGAAAGCATGGAGCCGCCATCACCAACTAGCCAGTTATACGTCGCTCCCGAATTGATTTCATCAAGCGATAACGACGTATTTGTTGATTGCGGCGCTTTCGACGGCGATAGTATTCGCCAATTTCTTACGCACAATTGCAACAAGTTTAGGCAAATCATTGCGCTAGAGCCCGACAGCGCTAATTTCAATAAATTACGTTCTTGGGTTAATCACCTCCCGGTCTCTGTCGGGTCTAGAATCACGATTCTTCCGTATGCACTCGGCGAGAAGCGACAGAAAGTTCAGTTCGACGAAGGCAACCTCGTCGGCTCAAGAATTACTAAAGTAGACTCCGACGGAGGTACGGACTGTGCACCTCTCGACGAAATCGTGGCACACCATAAGCCCACCTTCATCAAAATGGATATCGAGGGCGCGGAGCCTCACGCCATACTTGGCGCTCGCACTGTTTTGACGCAGCATCAACCCGTGTTAGCAGCTTGTGTTTACCACAAATCGGAGCACCTCTGGCAACTGCCGTCACTAATACACAGCATTTCTCGCTCACATGAGATCTATCTCAGAAGATATGCAGAAGATTGTTGGGAGCTTGTTTGCTACGCCGTTCCGCAGCATCGCATTCCGACGCCTTCAACTTACTAAATGCAGTTATATACTTTTTGCCGTTTGATGGCTACGTTGCTTTCGTGGCAAATGGACCGGTCAGCATCTCTCTAGCAATCGGCTCGCCTGGAGGATATTCGAAATTTATCCGCTCCTTCTCAATCACGTATGGTCGCTTGAGCACTTGCGTGTGAACTGCCCCGATATACTCGCCAAGAATTCCCATGGACACAAGTTGTACCGAACCCAAAAAAAATAATCCAATTACGAGCGGGGCCATACCAACCTCGAAGTTCCGCCAAAAAACAAGCTTATAGATCAAGTAGCCAAGCCCAATAAAGATAGAGATCAAACTACAGCCGAACCCGAGAAAGGTAACCATACGTAGGGGCACCTTGGATAAGTTCGTGATGCCGAGCATCGCCATGTCGTACAACGTATAAAAATTGTTTTTTGTGATGCCCCGGATGCGGCGTGGCTGCTCGAATTCAAGAGTGCAGTACGGCAAACCAATCTCGGCAATCATTCCCCGAAAGTAAGGGTAAGCATCTGGAAACTGTTTGACAGCCTCAACGACTTTGCGGTCGTACAAGCCGAAACCGGTGAAATTCTCAAACGTTTCGATCTCAGACAGGCGCTGCACGAGCCGGTAATACTGCGTTCTGATCCAGAACATCAGATGATTCTCTTGACTGGCCGTTTTTACGCAGAGAACCATCGAGTAGCCCTGTTCCCATTTGCCGATCATCTTTTCGATCATCTCCGGAGGATCTTGCAGGTCAGCCACAATTCCGATAACGGCGTCACCTGATGTCTGCAAAAACGCATGATAAGGAGATCGAATGTGCCCAAAATTTCGAGAATTCACAATGATTTTGAGGTTTTGATCGTGGGTAGCGATGCGTTTCAAAACCGCAACCGTGTTGTCACGGGAATTGTTGTCAATGAAGATGTGCTCATATTTATATTTGCCAATCTTCAACATGACCGCTCGACAACGGTTGTAAAGTTCTTCGACGTTCTCTTCCTCGTTGTAACAAGGGGTCAGAATGCTGATCGTCTTCATCATTAATCTACGTTAGCTTTGAAGACCGCACTCGCTCGACAGGTACAGCGTAAAGCACCGTTTGCCAACCGTCACCTTCATGTTCGCGCAAAAAGAACATGTAATCTTCTGCTTTTTGTTGAATAAATAACGGGAGCCGCCAGATATCGTGCTGGGTATGATAAACGCACACGGAAAGGACTGGACGGTCCCGCCGCATCGTTCTTACCGCTCCCTTCAGTGCGTCGTATTCCGCGCCCTCGATATCCAATTTTATGTAAGAAGCGCGCCGAGCTTGCAGTAGTTCATCCAAGGCAAAACATTCAACGTTTGACGTGCCAGTTTCGCTGATGCGCGAATCCACCCCACCGCTTGCGGTGAAGCGAATTGTACCTCGCTCTGCCGCAACTGCTACGTTAAGACTCGAAATCTTTGGCTTTATAGCAGGATCCAGTCCATCAATGAAAGTCTGCAGCTTTGAAAAGGTCAAAGCGTCTGCCTCTATCGCGAGAATAGAATCGAAGTTTGGACCTTGCCTCGCGAGAAAGCTTCTGACTGTATCACCATCAAAGGCCCCACAGTCTACGAAGCCTTCATTGGGCAACAAAGAGAAGATGCTCTCCGGAAAATATGATTCCTCACAATCCGGCCTTACGAATGAGTCCCATTCACCCAGTGCTCGCCAACGAATTTGCGATAGATAGATTTGGCGAGACTGATAGTCGGAAAAGAGCGGCGCCGCAGCGATGACATGATCTGCATCTTGATAGAGCTTGTGCGGAAGATCTTGACAGAAAAAAGGCAGGAACTCACTATGGAAGTGCCAATAAATGGAAGAAACAGAAGTGATGTGCTTGCATCCGCGTTCAATTAATCGTCGCTTTGTGTCCCCATAATAATGACCTGCATTCCAAATCGCAACCACAAATAAAGCGTCAGCTCCGAAACGCGAAGCCGCGTCTCCCGGACACACCACAGGACATCCATCTATCATCGAATTCCAGAGGCGTGAGTTATTGTCGCTAAACGCAAGAGGTGATATGCCAATACGCTGCAAGCAACTGAGGGCGCGTCTCCCTAAATTGCCAGCTCCAAACAACACAACGCGGCCGTTTGTCGAAGCCAAAAGACGTTCCAAAGCCGAGTTTTCCCGGCTTCGTACTGATGCAAGAGGTTCTGCCAATAGCTCTTCTAACTGCTGCTTTATCCCGCCGATCTCTGTCATTCCGATAAAGGCTCTACGATCATGTTCGCAAGGAATTCCTCGCGCGGCAGGAATGGCCAAAGATCTTCGAGCGGCCTTGAAACAATCGATCCGTCGGGCTTCTGGTAGTTTGCTAGCCGCGGAGCACGCACTTCGTCAGGTATTACGCGAACGTCACAGACCACAGGCCCCGATAGATCCAATATGCCCCTGACGTCCGCCCTCAGATTGCTTTGATCGGCGATCACTCGCGACTGAATACCGTAAGAACACGCAACTTTGGAGAGGTCCGGAACGGTTAGGCCCGTACGCGAATCACAGCCAATTGTGGCTTGTCCAAACCAATTGGATTGCGATGCGCGAATAGAAGCATAACCATCGTTATTCAGAACAAAAAACTTGATAGGTAAATTCAGCCTTGCGACGGTTGCCAGCTCTTGAATGTTGAACTGAAATCCGCCATCGCCATCCACACAAACGGTTCGACGTCTGTCGCCCGCTAGACAAACGCCAATACTTCCTGGCAAGCCGAATCCCATTGAGCCCAGACCGGCGGTATGATAGATCCTCTGACCGGTGCGCGTCGGACACGCTAAAAGAAAAATTTCAATGCCGCTTCCCGAACTGCCACTGATCAGCAAATCGTCAGGATTAGTTTCGCCGCCGATCGCTTCGGCTAGGTGATAGATACTGACGCGTCCTTCGGGTTTGCGATGTTCTTCCGTCACTATCGGATAGCGGACTTTCCATTCTGCACACCGACAATCCCAAGTCTTTCGAGTTTTCGCCACGAATTTGTCGCGTTGCTTCAGAAGCTCTCGTAGGAAAACACGCGCGTCGCTCTGAATTGGATGTTGTACATGCGAACCTAGTTTTTTTAGCTCAGCCCTGTCGATATCCACCATCACTTTATGTGCGCCGCGAGCCAACTTTTCAGGAGCGTAGCCGGTGATAGCAAAGTCAAGCCGGACTCCTATTGCAAGCAGGAAATCACAATTTTGTAAGGCAAAGTTAGCACCGCGAGCCGCGACCGATCCGGGCCGGCCAACATAGAGAGGATCGTCGCTGGCGATCAAGTCGCAGGCGCACCAGGTCGCGACGACGGGCGACTTCATTAGCCGGACTAGGTCCGAAAATTCCTGTTCAGCTCGGGCAAGACGAATCCCATTTCCTGCAAAGAGCAAAGGCCTTTCAGCCTTGTTAAAGGCGTCTATCACCGAGGTCACTTCGGATGTGAGATCAGCTTTGATGCCGTTATCGCTT
The DNA here is from genome assembly GCA_035652115.1 of Bryobacteraceae bacterium. Lineage (GTDB taxonomy): Bacteria > Acidobacteriota > Terriglobia > Bryobacterales > Bryobacteraceae > Bog-105. The sequence goes on along the minus strand of DASREJ010000129.1, from coordinate 21,721 downwards.
CTTGTTTGGTCGTCCTCGGCTGGATTGAATTCCCGCAAGGCTGAGATGTCAATCGGCGCAGCTTGCACATCCAGAGGGATATCGATCCATACTGGCCCCGGTCGGCCATTCGTGGCGAGGTAAACCGCTTTTTCCAAGTGGTACCTGATGTCAAGCGGTTCGACCACGGTCACCGCATACTTGGTTACTGGCTTCACAATGGAGACAATGTCAACTTCCTGAACGCCGAGTTGACGCATTCCGAGCGGCGTGCCGGTTGCGTCGAACATGCGATCCGGTCGCTTCACTTGACCCGAAATAAACAACGTCGGCGTCGAATCAAGCCAGGCGCCTGCCACGCCGGTCACCGTATTCGTTCCACCCGGACCCGTAGTAACCAGAGCGACACCTAAACGATTTGTAGCTTTGCCGTAGTTTTCGGCGCAGATGGCGCTAGCTTGTTCGTGAGAATTGCACACCGCTTGGATCCGCTGGCAACGTCCCAGCGAGTCGTTCAAGTGCATCGCGCCGCCTCCCGTAACTAGGAAGACATGCTTTACCCCTTGATCCGCAACAAACTGGATCACGTAGTCGGAAAGTTTTTGCATCAAAACGTATTTTTTTCGTTATGGAGATGCTGCGCCGCCAGCACCGCTTCCACCAATTCACGAACGGCGCCATTGCCGCCGCTCTTCTCGGAAATAAACGTCGCATACTGACGCGCAGCCGGCTGTGCATTGGCCGGTGCCGCTGCTATACCAGCAATCTGCATCGCCGGGATATCATTGACGTCGTCGCCCATAAAGCAGATCTCCGAAAGTTCCAGGCCGGCTTTGTCAGCGAATCGGCGTAATGCGCCCGCCTTATCCTTGCAACCCTTTTCAACATCAATGATTCCCATCTTCGCGGCAAAGCGGTCAACAAGTGGACTATCTTCGCCGGAGATCAGCGCAATTAAAAGGCCTGCCTTGCGCGCCCTGGAAACGCCCATCACGTCGGCAAAGCAGAATCGCTTCCACTCTTGGCCATCAGGTCCCCACCAAATGCCGCCATCGGTGAGAACACCATCCACATCCAAGGCGATCGCCTTGATGCCCATCATGCGGGAACGGACGCCGCGCCTACTCGACGCAGCTTCTTAATAATGGGATACTCGCGCTCATAAACTCGCTTTTCTCCATCGCCGAGCGACTGTTCAATCAGGCGAATATCGCGGACAACGCGTGAAATTCCGTTCGGCTCAAGAGAGGCTGCGTGATCGCTCCCCCACATCGCCCGGTCAGTCGTGATATGCCGCTCAACACAACACGCGCCGAGCACAACGGCCGCGACGGTTGAAGGTATACCCGTTTCGTGCCCCGAATAACCGACCGGAACGCCGTATCGTTCGCGCAACTTTGGAATCGCGCGGAGGTTTAGCTCTTCATACATAGCGGGATAAGTGCTGCATGCATGCAGAAGAACCAGGTTATCTTTGCCCAGCACATCCACGGCATGATCAATTTCTTCGAGAGTGCTCATGCCCGTGGAAAGGATTAACGGTTTACCTGTTGCGCGAGTGTGACGTAGAAGACCATCATCGGTCAGCGATGCCGACGCGATTTTGTAACATGGCACATCGAACTTGCTGATAAAGTCCACCGACTGCTCATCCCAACATGAAGCAAACCAGTCAATTTGCACGGCCTTACAATAGGCGTCGATATCCTCGTACTCGTCGCGACAAAACTCCAGTCCTCGTTTTAAATCGCCGTTGGTATTTCCGAATGGACTTTCCCGTGGTTTTGCGAGTTCCTCTGAAGAATAAACGACATCAACCGTTCGCTTTTGAAACTTGACAGCGTCGCAACCCGCAGCTACGGCGACACTTATCAGCCGCTTGGCTAAGTCAATGTCGCCGTTGTGGTTAATACCGATTTCGGCAATGATGTAACAGGGCTGACCCTCTCCAATGACTTTCTTTCCAACCCTAACCGTTTCTTGTACTTGCATCATAAAGCTCCTGCCGATACTTCGCGATTATGGCACACTATCGCTTCCTTCTCAGTAAGAGATGCCTTTTGTGACGCATACAGTACGCGTGCGATGATGGCAGTACATTTAGCTTATGGACAGCCCAAGGTTTCAGACGTCGAGCTTAGATTTCAGTCTGCAATATAAGTCGAAGCTGCTTAACGCGCTTGAAACAATCGACGCGCAAGCGATTGCTCGCGGAATTGAAATGTTGGCGGCGGCTCGCGAGGCTAATCGCCACATTTTCGTTTGTGGAAACGGCGGAAGCGCTTCCACCGCCTCACATTTTGTCACCGATATGGTGAAGGGCGCTAGCTACAACCGCCAAGCCCGCTTCCGAATTATGGCGCTCACTGACTCAATGCCCACCATTACGGCTTATTCCAATGACGTCGGTTATGACTGCGTATTTACGGAGCAATTAAAGAACTTTGCTCAACCCAAAGATATATTTATGGCGATCAGCGGTTCCGGCAATTCGCCAAATGTTGTATGCGCAATGGAATACGCCAATTCAATAGGCTGCGACACAATTGCATTGACCGGTCGTGACGGGGGCAAGCTTGGCCCGATGGCGAAGCTTCAAATAAGAGTGGCAGAACCTCACATGGGCCGCATAGAAGACGGCCATCTGATTGTTTGTCACATGTTCTGCTATTACTTTATGGAGAATTAGTGCGCTTCGTTTGAGCTCCAATGCCATTCGTACATGCGGCGAATTTGCTCGTCCAACGAAATGAGGGAGTAAAGGCCCAGTTCGTTTGCCACTCTTCCCACAGAAGGAACGTAGCGATTTGCCCGGACGTTTTGATCTGCCGCCTGCGCGATTTCAATTAGAATTCCGGGCGACAACGTTTCAACTGCCAACTGCGCCAAGTCGCGAATAGTGATCGCGTCACCGGATCCCACGTTGTAGGGTCGCGCGGATTCGCCTCGGACCAATAGATTCCAAAGCCAAATAGCGAGATCGGCCGCATACAAATAAGAACGATATGCTGTTCCGTCGCCAGCGATTTTGACTGGGCCGCCGACAAGAATATCGCGCACAAAGTTGCCCACAGCGAAGTTGATATTCAACGGCAGACGAGGTCCAGCGAAGGTAAATAGTCGTGCAATGACAGCGGTGAAACCGAATTGCCGCGCCCAGGCGGCACAAAGCAATTCAGACGCTCTTTTCGCTTCACCATACGCTGAACCGATTTCGACCGGCGAAGGAGCGCCACAATATTCTTCCGGAACGTGCGTGAGTTCGCGAGGCTGGCGACCGTAGACGGCGCCCGAACTGGTGAACAACAACCTTTTCACGTTGCATCTTCGAGCAAATTCCAGAACATGATGGGTCCCCGACAATTCGCGCTCAAATGTTCCTGTCGGCTCCTCACTACTTGGCGGAGCTTGATCCGTTGCGGCATGCACTAGAAACGAATAATCCGCTTCCGGCAGGGCGAAGTTCCGAACATCTCCCTCTAAAAGTCGGACGGACGGATGATTCGCGCCATAGGGAGCCTTTCTGCGGAACGCTTCAGCGTTGCGCGTTAGGATCGTCGCCTTTGCATCCAGATGTAGATAATCGTTAGCCCAGGCGAAACTTTCAACAAGCCAGGTTCCAACAAAGCCCGTCCCGCCGGTTATAAACAGTTGCTGGCCCTTCAGCGCTCTCCAAACATCAGCCGTGTGAGCGAGAACGTGATCGAAATCTCGTGCCAGCGGATGCGGCATCCTCTGCTACGGAGCGACTAGGTGCTCGACCGGCATCTTGTGGAACATGTCCACTACATAGTCGAGCATCTCAATGGAGATGCCGGGGTAAACGCCGATCCAAAACACCTGGTTCATGATAAAGTCGGTGTTCTCAAGGGAGCCAACCACGCGGTGTTTGATCCCTTGATATGCCGGCTGCCGCAGTAGATTGCCTCCAAATAACAAACGGGTAGCGATTTGCCTGCTCTCGAGAAAAGCTATTGCCTGATTTCGATTGAACGGCGCAGTCGGACGTACGGCAATCGGGAACCCAAACCAGCTGGGTTCTGATTCTGGCGTGGCTTCGGGAAGGATGAAAAATTCCTCCAAGTCCTTTAGGCCGTTATAGAGCGTGTGGAAATTGGCACGACGCCTGGCGATGAACTCCGGCAGCTTTTTCAGTTGCGAAACGCCGACAGCCGCCTGCATATCGGTCATTTTGAGGTTGTAGCCGATGTGCGAGTACGTGTATTTGTGATCGTACCCGCAAGGCAGTTCACCCAATTGCCACTCAAAGCGCTTACCGCAGGTATTCTGTTTCCCGGGTTCGCACCAGCAATCGCGTCCCCAATCGCGGAATGATTCCACAATCGTTTTGAGCAATGGCTTGTCGGCGAGCACACATCCACCCTCGCCCATCGTAATGTGGTGTGCCGGATAAAAGCTCACGGTGGCCAAATCTCCGAACGTACCGACTTTCCTACCCCTATACGTTGCACCTACCGCGTCGCAGCAGTCTTCTACAAGCCAAAGATCGTGTTTCTCCACGAATTCCGTGACTGCTCCCAGGTCAAATGGATTTCCCAACGTATGTGCGATGACAATGGCACGCGTTTTTTCCGACCGCGCTTCTTCAAGTTTGGTGACATCGATGTTGTATGTGGGAATATTTTCGTCGACGAAGACCGGGACTAGGCCGTTCTGGATTATCGGATTGAGAGTAGTCGGAAAGCCGGCCGCCACCGTAATGACTTCATCCCCCGGACAAAGCCGCCGATCTCCCAGCTTCGGAGATGTTAGGGCAGTGACAGCCAGCAAATCCGCCGACGAGCCGGAATTGACCAGCGTGGCTGTTCGGATTCCGAACCAGCGTGCAAATTGCTTTTCGAACTGCGCGGCGAATCGCCCCGTAGTCAACCAGAAATCGAGTGAAGAGTCAACGAGAGATCGGAGGTCCTCGTCATCGAACACACGGCCAGAAACTGGAACGGCTGTCCCGCCAGGCAGAAATGGTCGAGGAGCAAAAGCCTCGGCGTGGTACTCAGCGACCAGATCGAGAATGCGTTGCCGCAAACTCTCGGCCCGAGAACTCATCGTAAGCTCCTCCGAAAAAATCCTGGTACCACGCCACTGTGCGCGCGAGACCTTCCTCTAACGTAAATAGCGGACGCCAACCTAATTCTTTTTTGGCACGTTCGGCGCTCAAATATTGATGGCAAATCTCATTTGAGGCCTCATTTTTGATGTCAGGCTTCAACGAAGATCCCATCTTTTCAAGAATCAAGGTGACTAACTCTGCCACCGTAACCTGAATCTCGTTCGAGAAGTTATAGGCATTTCCCGCCACCGCGCGATTTTCAAGCAAGCGTTCGGCCAGCAGCATATAGGCTGCGGCGCCGTCCTCGACATAAAAATAGTCACGGATGTATTTGCCGTCTGACCGAATTACAGGGCGCTCGCCGCGCAGAATCGAACGAATCGTGCCAGGGACAATACGATTCCAATTCAAATCGCCGCCGCCATAAAAATTGCCACAACGCGTGATCGCAACAGGAAGATGGTAAGTGACGCCGTAGGTCCGTCCAATAAGATCCGCGCATGATTTGCTGACGTCATAGGGATGACGTCCCTCCAGCGGCGCTGTTTCAGCATACGGCAAAGTCTCTTGATCGCCGTACGCTTTATCGGAAGATGCCATCACCACTGCCTGTACGGCCGGAGAACGGCGACATGCCTCCAAAACATTCCAAGTGCCGGCGATATTAGTTTCGAAAGTCGAAATCGGATTGCGATTGGCTATTCCAACGATCGCTTGAGCCGCGAGATGAAAGACCGTATTGATTTCGTATTCGCCCAACGTTCTTTCCATAAGGTCCCGATCACAAACATCCCCGCGAACAACTTTTACCTCTTCCAAAGTTCCGCTGCGCACGGCTTCACTCTGTGGGACCCAGTCGCGAACCAGGCAAACGACGTCGGCGCCTGCCTCTTTGAGACGTCGGGTCAGCCAACTGCCAACCAAGCCGGTACCACCGGTGACAAGCGTTCGCCGGTCCAACCACACTTGCGATGTCATGCCCATTTCTTCCACGGCGCATCGCCGGATTTCCACAAATCGTTCAGCACCTGGTATTCCCTGTATGTATCCATTGCATAAAAAAACCCTTCATGGTTGTAGGCCATTAATTGACCTTCTTCTGCAAGCCTTTCCAAGGGTTCGCGTTCCAAAATGCATTGGTCGCCATCTAGATAGTCAAACACTTTATTTTCGAATACGAAGAATCCAGCGCTTGCCCACGCGTCCGATCTCGGCTTCTCGATAAAATTCTTGACTTGTTTCGAGGCGTTAATGTCCAAAATTCCGAAGCGTGAGACCGGACGGAAGGTAGTCACAGTTGCTATCTTGCCGTGACTACGATGAAACTCCAAAAGTTCGCGTATGTCGACATCGCTAACGCCGTCGCCGTAAGTAAGCATAAAGCGCTCTTCATTCTGGAGATACTTCTGCACGCGCTTTACTCTTCCGCCGGTCATAGAATCGGGACCTGTCTCAGCCAACGTAACCCAGAAGTCTTGCTCTTCATGATCATCGTTATATTTAATTTGTGACTTACGTCCCAGGCAAATCGTGAAATCATTATTCATCGCTTCGTAATTCAAAAAATATTCCTTGATCATGCTGCCGCGATAACCAAGGCATAAGAGAAATTCCCGAAATCCGTAGTGGGCATACAGCTTCATGATGTGCCATAGGATCGGCCGACCTCCGATATCGACCAGCGGTTTGGGACGAAACTCTGTCTCTTCACGCAGGCGAGTTCCTAAGCCGCCGCACAGAATAACGACCTTCATTTGCAGATTATACTTCTGTTCGTCGCCCCGCCTTGGTAGTGAACACCGCTGACTGGTCCAAGTTATTGCATTGACACGCGTTCGTTTTATCTGAGAGTCTCGTCAACTCACGTGACGATACCATCTAAGTGCGGCAATGAACAATTTCACCGTCAACGACCTCATTGGTTCTTTGTGCGGCGTAGTTTTGTTCGTCCCGTTGATGATTCCTCTTGGCTACACTGCCGCTTGGTTTACTGACGCGTTGAAGTTCAAAACAATTTCGGTACCTTGGCGAGTTCTCATCTCCCTTCCCCTGTCTATTTCCCTCGGCCCTATTCTCAGTTATTGGGCCGGCTCGTTATTCGGCTGGCCCGCCGTATGGCTGTTGTATGGCGTGCCGGTCGCCTTCTTTGTGTTATTGCTGTGCGGAAAACTCGGCCACGAAAGCGCGCCGAGGTGGTTTTCAGCATTACGGCAAAGTCCAAGAATAAGTTGGCTCATTGCTGCCATCTGGCTCGTTGTCAGCATCTTGTCTCTGGTGGATCTCCAATTGGGCCATCGCCTCTACTTCTCTGCCACGGTATGCGATCACAGTGTACGCACGGCAATGACTGACGCCATAGACAGAACTGGCGTCCGCCCGGAAAATCCGTTTTACTATTTGGGATCTCCCGCCCCGCTTAGATATCACTATTTTTGGTTTATTGCATGTAGCCTCGTAGACCGCATGGGCGGGCAAATCGTCAGCGCTCGGCACGCAATTATTGCGAGCGTTGTCTGGAGTGGTTGGGGATTCGCCGCGATCGTACCTCTGTTTTTGCGCTTTGTTCTCGGCGTGGAGGGAAACACTCTTCGACGTACCGCAGTGGTTGCCCTTGCATTGACGACGGTTACCGGTTTAGATATTTTGCCTACCATCTATTACTGGACTCAGGGCATCGTGTTTGCTGACATGGAATGGTGGAATGACCAGATCACATCCTGGTGGGGCTCGGGTCTGTGGGTGCCACATCATCTCGCAGCCCTTGTCATCGGTTTAATGGCTTTGCTACTGCTTTGGGATGGCGCCAGTGAACCAACCAAAAAAGTTCGGATTGCACAAGGAATTCTTGCCGGGATCGCGTTGGCTACGATGGTTGGCACCTCAATTTATGTCGCCTTAGTATTTGCGGTATTCCTTACCTTTTGGACAATAACCACCTGGCTTTTGCGGGAACATCGCCACACAACGGTGCTTCTCGCTGCGGGCTTTATTACCGTTGCACTTGCAGTCCCTTTTCTTCTGACTCTTGTGCATTCGAATAGTGGGAACGGCGAGAGCGCGAAACAAAGCGTGTCATTCGTCCAACTAACTCTTCGTGACTTTGTTCCGCTTGACGATTGGCGTAGTACACACCCTATCGGTCCGCTAAAAGCTGACGTTCTGCAGTTCGCACTTCTGCCCTTGAACTATTTTTTGGAATTAGGCTTTTTTCTTGTAGCTGCTTGTTTGTATTTGTTCAAGCGCCGTAAGGAATTTTTCTCGGACTTGTCCTTGGTCTTCACCACCTTACTAATGGCAACGAGCGTGCTCATCTGTACTATTTTTCGTTCGAGCGTGATCTCGAACAATGACTTGGGCGCCCGCGGTTTTCTCGCTGCGCAATTTGTCTTTTTATTGTGGGCGGCGGATCTTCTGATTTCACGCAGTCAAAATCACCTGGCAGGAAAGGGAATCTCAAACTGGTTTCTTAGCCCTGTTTGGGCTCCCCTTATTCTTATTGGAACTTTGGGAACCGCCTATGAAATCGGTCTGTTGCGCTTTGAAGGTTTGCTTACCGACACAGGTCTGATGCCGATCCATTATTATTCGCCGGACCGCCAATTAGGTCACAGGACCTATGCCTTACGGCGTGCATACGACACTCTGCGGACAATTCTCCCGTCGGACGCCGTGATTCAAAATAATCCGAAGTGGAACTACTTGGACTACTTTTACGGTCTGTATTCTCACCATCAGACGGCGGTGTACGACGCAGCGTGCGGCACCACATTTGGGGGCGACGCGCACAAGTGCAGGCAAATATACCCCGAAATAGCGTCTCTATTTGAGAAAGAACATAACCTGACCCCGGACCAAGTCGCTGAAATGTCAAGACGATTAGATCTGAATGCGATAGTGGTCAAAGATTTGGATGGGGCGTGGGACGACCGACAAAGCTGGATCTGGCAGATCGCGCCGGCAATAACGAACGAATACGTTCGAATCTATGTTTTTTCACTGGCCCGACTACACACCTCGAATGCATCTTCCAGCGCGAGTGAACCCGCTCATTTAGGACAGTTTTAAATCACATACTGCTTCAACTAACGCCTCATGCTCAAACTGACTTCCGTTACGATTATTCGAATTCTATTTTGGACACTCGCAATAATCGTCGCAGCGGCACAACTGTGGACGGTTCGGCATTACACAAACCCTGATGGCATTTCTTATATCGAAATCGCTACTAACTACGTACAGGGGAATTGGTCAAATGCCGTTAATGCCTATTGGAGCCCGCTGTATTCGTGGGCAATAGCTCTAGCATTTCTCATTTTGCGACCGTCACCATACTGGCAAGTCGCAACGGCTCATTTGGTCGTCTTTGTTGGCTATCTGACTGCGCTGTTGAGTTTTGAGCTGTTTTTAGCTGAATTGCTCAAGTTATCTACAGTAAGTTCCACGCCCAGACGTCAGATGCTCCCGCGAAGTGTCGTCTACCTGGTAGCATATACGGCTTTCTTGTTCACTACCCTTTCGTTGATCGTCATCGTTTTCTGCTCTCCGGATATGATCGCCCTAACGCTGACGCTGTTAGTAGTTACACTGATTCTACATATACAAAGAACTGGCGGCTCAGTCGTTACTTTTGCGTCACTTGGGCTGACTTGCGCGCTCCTGTTCTTAGCCCGCACCGCTTTTGCGCCCTCGATTGTAGTGTGCTTGGTCATCGTGTTATTCTTGCGTCGGAAACAACGAAGGACCCTCGCAAAACCTGTATTGTCCTTCCTAGCAGTTACCGCAGTTGTTGCCGCCCCCTTTGTAGTCGCAATTAGTCAAAAGACTCATAGGCTGACGATTGGGGAGTCCGGCAGACTCAACTACGGATGGGAGGTAGCGGGCGCGCGGCCGTATATACATTGGCAAGGCGAACCGTTTGACATAGGTCGGCCGATTCATCCCACCACTCGTGTTCTCGCTTTACCACAAACGTTTGTTTTTCCGAAGCCTATCTCCGCTAGTTACCCGCCTTGGTACGACCCATCCTACTGGTACGCTGGCATTCAACCCAAGCTAAAGCTAAAGCGGCAAATCTGGCTTGTGGTTGTTAACTCTAGCGTCGCTTTGTTCTATCTGATCCGGTCTCCCATTTTCATACCCGCGTGCGCTTTGATCCTTCTTGGAGGACTCAGTAGCTGGCCATCGCGAATTCGGCCACTTGGCCCCATAATCATACTGGCTGTATTTGGAATAGCCCTTTATTGTTTGGTCTGCGTCGAAAAACGCTATATCGCTGTAGATCTGCTTTTGATTTGGATTGCATTGTTGGTCAGCATTCCGCTCATCCAACCATGGCTTCAGCGGTGCGGGCCATTACTACTTGCTCTAATCTCATTGGCATTCATGTCGAAATTCATAATTAGCCATCAAATTTCACCACTTATTGATTCCTTACGCGACCTGAAGCATGGCCACGAAAAATTTTGGAATATTGACTATCTCTTAGCAGAGCGACTACACGAGTTAGGTCTGAAGCCAGGTGACAAGGTCGCATATGTAGGCCGTACGATGGACGTCGAATGGGCGCGCCTAGATCATCTCCAAATTGTCGGCGAAGTTCCCATGGTTTACGGCCGTGTCGAGCGCCTATTCGATAACTCACTCATAGAAAACACCAGCCAAATTGAAGCATTCTGGAAGGCGGATCCTGCTACTCGCAGACGTGTACTGCAAGCCTTTAGCGATGCGGGAGCAAAAGTAGTCGTTTCAGATGGCTTTTATTGTGCGCCTCTTACTATGGAATGGCCGCGTATCCTACCGCAAGATCAGCCCCATGTTCCCCAGGGCAAGCCGCTTATCTTTTCACAGATCGATTCACGTTATCTACTACTTGATCCGCATCTTCTACCGAGCGCTCCGAAAATGAATTCGAAGGTCCAGTAGCGTTCTTCACCAGATTCGATTTTTTGAAGATCAACACTGAAAAAAGGTTAGGTTTTTCTTGGCGAAAAAGGGTGAAGCCGGATTGCGCCATGCGCCCGATCATCCATGAGTCCCAGCTGTCATCATGGGTCACAAAAATAACTTCCGGTACGTTACGGAGTTCCGAGTCTAATTTGTCCGAAATGAATCTCTTCGCGTCTCTCGTGAAATGGAACGGTAGCGGCAGCAAGCGATTCGGCATTGGATAGACCATAAAGGGCGCGTATAGGCGGCTCTCGCCTTGCAAACCATCACGCCAATTGTTGAAATTCGATTCAGGCAGCTCACTTCGAAAGAAGACTGGTGGCAGCGGATTTGTTTGAGACTCCGACTGGATAATTTGCATGAACGGTTTTAGGTCGTCATAGCCGATACCCCAGGCTCGACGCATGGCAATGGGACTTGCGGTGGAAAGTAGAATCGCGCAGAGCGCCCATAATCGGGCTCGCGATGTTCCGAAGAACACATAACCTGCGGCTGCAAGCAATAGAGCGTCAGCTTCCAAGGAAAAAGACATGTAGCGGTCGACGAAGATGTCCGTCTTCGACTTAACGGTAAGGGCTAGAAACAAAGTAGGCACTAAAAGCAGCCATGTGCTAAAAAACAAGACGGTGGAACGGCTAAGTCCGGATCCATGCTCCCCAGTCGGAAAAAGAAACTGCACAAAGAGTGCTCCGACAAACATGCCGAATGCGACCACAGTAGGAAGGACGAAGGTCATCAATTCCATCGGATCCGGCAGCGCTGAACGGAATGGAAGCGTTCGCCCCTGCTCCAGAAGCAGCTTTAAATGAGGCAGAAGCGGAAGAATAAGCACGCCCATCAGGATGAAGGCACCTACAATCTCCTGCCATTTTGCATAGTTACGTTCGAACACGAAGACCCAAAGTAGGTACACCACCTGAACCACAAAAATCGCCGCGAAGAGGTACTGAAAATAAACGATAAGCGTCGAAGCAATGACGTACCAAATCAAATCTCGGCGCGAACGCGTTTGCACCCATTTGTACAAAAGCCACGAGGATGCCGCTGTCGCTGCAAGCGCAAGCGCGTAGGGACGGGCCTCCGTTCCCAGTCGATAGCAAACGGGGTTGAACGCAAACATGGCTAGCGCAATGAATCCGGAACCGCGTCCAATTGCCTCTTCGGCCATCCGATATAGGAAATATGCTGCGATCGCCATTCCAATCAAGCTCGGGACGCGCAGCGCAAACTCACGCAAAGGTCCCGCTGGCAAACAAAAAAAACTAGCGATGATCGAATACAGCAGCGATTGTCCCGGCCAATGTAACGTCTTCTGCAGCGCTGCAAGAGGACCATCGTGTGCCATCCACCACGTGCCAGCCTCATCAACCCAAAAACTTCTGCGAAGTCTCGGTCCCCAGATAAGGCAAACACATAGCCCCAACACAATCCATTCGGCGGTGACTAGATTGACAAGCCGTCTAGATTCGGACTTTTCGAATGATTGCCGTCTGCTATTTAGTGTTCCACTGACAGACGACATCATATGGACGTCCCCCTCAGAACTACCACCGTCAGCCACGTACGGCGGCACGCGTTCGTTGTTGAGTTGAGTCTGCGGACAATAACTGGCCGTTGCTTATAGCGAGAAATCGGACTTGGCCAGTTAGTTTTTGCTCGAGTTTCCTCAGTTTTGCGTAAAGCAAAAGAAAGGCGTGTATGCCGGCGAACACGGTTAAATACAGCAAGAGGTCTGCGCCGCGAACCACCCCAAGATGGTGCGCTATGACATTAGTGGCATTCGGGAAAATCACGAACGAAATGGCAGTCACAGAAAAGAACAATGCAAGCAGCCGATACCAAAGCCGCGACCGGAAAAGAAGACTGGCAAAAGTTGCGGCAAGCAGACTGAAGAGAATGAGAACAGCTTGGATTTCGGTCATCGCAAAATCTTTTGAACCATGAGGTCGATGAAAATATTTACGCTATTGAACATACTCTGGCCCTTCGCCACCGAATGGGATGTATATCGAACGGTAGTCGGCATCTCCATATAGCGCACTTTAGATTTTCGAATCTGTCCCAGAATCTCCGTACAATGTGCGTAGCCATTTTCAACTAACTTGATGTGCTTGGCTGCATTTCGAGATAACGCCCGAAATCCGTTATGCGTGTCGGTCAGCCACATGCCCGTAAACAGCCACGAAACGACAATACCCGCCCTCAGCAAAATGCGCTTTTTTAATGGGACCAACTTCCGATCGTAAGTGTCGATAAAACGCGAGCCCATCACTACATCGCAGGTTCCCTGCCGGATCGGCTCTATCAGTCGCTCTATCTGTGAGGCGATATGTTGCCCATCAGCATCGAAGTGCACGATAACCGATGCACCCTTAAACAAGGCGAACTCAGTGCCGGTTTGAACTGCCGCGCCGGCGCCCAGATTCGTGATATGCCGCAGATACCAAATGGGGGATGATACCGGAGTTCGGATGTACTCTATCTCCGGAATGGCTGATCCGTCATCAACGACGACGATGCTGTAGCCGTACGGCTCCAACTCTGCCAAGGTCTGCGCCAGCGCTTCGCGTTCGTTATACGCCGGAATTACTACAAAGACATCACGGGCCGTCATGCAGTCAAGCGTCACCCCTAACGCTTTCACCCCTCTGAAATAGGGTATCCATTCCGAACTTAGACGATTATTTGCAAACGGAGCGTTCAATAAAAATTTCGGTTAAAGCACAGAGAAGCAAGGATGATTTGATCGCTTTGTGTAGGCCTGCCGCCCAACACAATTCTCAAGGAACTACTTGTCTTCGTATGACATACAGAACAGCTCTCATCCTCATGTTACCCTTTATTTGGCGTGGGAAGCGCACTTGGCACATCGGGGCTGTTGGCTTTGTTTCGCAATTAGGATGGCAATCGAAATCCAATTTACGCGCTGGTGCTGTAGGCTACAGCCTTATTCGTCGTTCATGCTTGTCCCCTCATCCTAGCCGGAGGAACCAATTTCCCGATACAGAATTTGTTTGCCAGCTTACCGTTCTCGATTCAGTGACTGATAATTGCGCCCTGCGGGAGCCCATCCGATGGCCCGATAATCGGACCTTTGCGTTTTCAGTTTTCGATGACCCAGACGCGCAAACCCTGGATGGCTGTCGCGCGGTTTACGATTTCCTCGCCGGCCTTGGGTTGCTGACCACGATCGGTGTATGGCCGTGCCGCCCTGTCCGGGAGCCAAACTCACCTGGAGAGACTTGCGGCAATGACGATTATCTGGCTTACGTCCGCGACCTCCAGGCGCGGGGCTTCGAAATTGGTTATCACAATACGACCCCCCATTCGTCCTTTCGAGAGGAAATAGCCGAGGGCCTACGCGTTTTCCGCGGCTATTTCGGCCATGAGCGACCCATTACCATGGCGAACCACTACAATGCGGAGGCCATCTACTGGGGCTGTGATCGCTTGAGTGGCAGTCGCCGCTCGCTATATCGGATGTTGCAGCCACGCAATTCCAGCAGGTTTTTCGGTAACATGCGAGGATCGGCTTATTTTTGGGGTGATGTGTGTGAGGAACACGTGCAGTATTGCCGAAACTTCGTTTTTCCCAAGATCAACACCTTAAGTGTTTGTCCATTTATGCCGTATCACGATGCTGAGAAGCCGTTCGTTAAGTATTGGTATGCCTCCTCCGAAGGCGCAAATGTGGAAAGCTTCGTCCGAACTTTATCCGAGCCGAATCAGGACCTTCTTGAGCAGGAGGGCGGCGCATGTCTTATGTATGCGCATTTTGGTCACGGATTCGTAAGGGACGGAAAGCTGGACGCGCGCTTTCGTTCTTTGATGACCAGGCTCAGCAAGAAGAACGGCTGGTTTGTGCCCGCCGCCGCTTTACTCGATTTTCTACGGCAACGAAATGCCGGACACATCATCTCTCCCTCGGAACGCGACTCTATAGAATGGCGCTGGCTCCGCCGAAAACTAATAAGAGGCACTTCGTAACCGCAGCCTAAAGACGCGACATTGAGGATTACTTTCGGCAGAATGATTCAATTGAACCGGCTGAAGTTGACTGACGTTCCTTGGGAACAATTGGACGCCTTCGGAGATCGGGTGGTCTTTCAGACTAGGCCTTGGCTCGACTTTCTTTGCGCATCGCAAAGGGGAGAGATCGTCGTCGCTGAAATCAAAGAAGGACGTCAATTGGTTGGCTACTTCTCCGGCGTGCTCGTTCGCAAAGCAGGTTTTTCTATTCTCGGTAGCTCTTTTCCGGGTTGGACCACGCCATATATGGGCTTTAATCTGCTGCCGGGGCACTCACGCGCATCTGTGTTGCCAGCCTTCGAGTCATGGGCTTTTCGTGAACTCAACTGTTTCCACTTCGAAGTATCCGATTTGCACTTCTCCCCGGAAGATTCAAACAATCCGGATATTTCCGCCTCGCCTTATGAAACTTACCAATCGGATCTGCGGCGCTCCGAAGACGAATTGTTCGGCGCAATGAGTAGTGCTTGCCGCCGCTGTATTCGCAAAGCTGAAAAATCCGGAGTCACCGTCGAAGAGGCGAACGACTCACAATTTGCGGACGAATACTACGAACAGCTTCGAGACGTCTTCGCAAAACAGGGCAAGACGCCTACTTACAATCTCGATCGTGTGCGTCTGCTGATTCAGCATGTACAGCCTTCGGGAAATTTGTTGCTGCTGAGGGCGAGGTCTGCCGAGGGCGTCTGCATCGGAACCGGCATCTATCCCGGCTTCAAAAAGGCCGCAGAGTTTTGGGGCAATGCAAGTTGGCGTCAGCATCAACATCTAAGACCAAATGAAACACTGCACTGGTACGCAATGCGCTATTGGAAAAAACGCGGTGCAGATCTTTTTGATTGGGGAGGTGGCGGTGAGTACAAAGAGAAGTACGGTGTCTCGCCTCTAGTGGTGCCTTGGTTCTACAAATCGAGATATAAATGGATGACAACTGCCCGCGATAGCCTGCGATCGCTCTACTATAAGAGTCGTCCACTAGTAGGGCGTCTAAGAGGCCAGAAAGTCCCAACCGCTGAGGTCGCCGACTAATCCTGTTTTGACCACAGATGCCGAAAAGCGACTTCAGGGAACGGCTGCCCACCGTCATAGAGTGCTTTTCGGATTTTGTCGAAAGCCACGGGGTTCTGACTGTATGCATATTCTCAGTTATCTACTGGATAGTTACTTGCGCATTAGGCGCTAGCAAGCTTCTCTGGTACGACGAACTCTGGACCTATTACCCGGCGAAGCTCAAGACTGCAGTCGACACCTGGAATTTTTTTATGCGGGGAAACGACCTGCACACGCCCTTGGCATCGCTGGCAGTTCGCGCCGCCACCGCACTCTTTGGCAATAACGAGCTTGGTATACGCATACCTGTCATTGCTGCCTATTGGTTCATGTGCGTATGTATATACGCATTCGTTTCACGTTGCTGTTCGCGCGTCTTCGCCGCGGCCGCCATGATGTTCCCGCTCATCGCGTCCACCTATTACTACGCAACGGAAGCTCGGCCTTACGGAATTGTTTTGGGATTTTCAGCGGCTGCCATCCTGTGCTGGCAACGCGCAAGTTCCTGTCAACAAAGAATGCCGTGGTGGATTCTTGCTTTATGGCTATCCCTTACGCTAGCGGTTTGTGCTCACTTTCTAGCACTCTTTCTGGCGATAGGTCTATTTTTTGGTGAAGCCGTTAAGACAATTCGCAACAAGCGCCTCGACACACCAGTAGTGGCGGCGTTAATACTGGGGGTGGCGCCGATACTTTTTTTTGTGCCGGCAGCACTCAGAGCGAGGCAAATTTACGCTGGCTCGTTCTGGTCGCGCCCCGGTCTCATGGATGTTGCAAATACCTATCGAGATCTCATCAACCTGGCTTTTTTTGCGTTGTTAGCTGGCTTGATTCTGTGGGCTATAGCAAGCCTATATACCAAAAAACAAAAGCAGGCTCTTGAAATGCGCTTGCCGCGCCACGAAGTTTTTGCGGTCTCTACGTTGGCCTTATTGCCCGTTTATACGCTTCCCGTTTTCTTCGTGCTCGGCTCATTTGTGCCGCGCTATTTGCTCTATACGATCGTGGGATTAACAATTTCGCTGGCAATGCTGGCATATAGATCCAGCAAGGGCGACCGTTTACTCGGGGGCGCGTTGCTGCTGGTTTTCAGCGGGTGGTTTTTATTCAAAGCGCCATCTGCCATTCACGCTAACATCAGCGAACGTGGCGGCCACTTTCTTGGACCGGCGCAACCATACGAAAACACGCTTTGGATGGCTCAAATCGAACGAAGCAACCTGCCGGTTGTTCTGACACCAGCAGTCTTCTATCTTCAATTCCAGCATTACGCTCCTCTTCACGTTAAGGAACGTGCGTATTATCTCCTTAGCAAAGAAGATTCCCTACGATACACGGGCACGAGCACCGGCGAAATAAATCTGGCCCTTCTGAGCCGCGTTATCCCAATAAAAGCCGTCGACTATGGAAAGTTTTTGCCAGCCAATCCTCATTTCCTTGTTTGCGCGGAAATGACCAATCCAACATGGGTCGTTCAGAAATTGGTGGATGAAGGTATATCGCTGCGACTACTTGTAAGGCAGGACTCGCATTTCTTGTTCGATGTGCAAACAGCCACAGAGCCGTCACGATAATTGCAAGCCAATATCTAGCGATATTGCAAAAGATTGTCTCCGTCCCCGCGGTTCAAATGGACTCTGCAGATTGTTTGACTCAACGGCTCTAACAATTGAGCTACTGCCGGGGCGGCTGCAAAAATAAAATTAGAAGGCCCCTTTAGAAATCCGCAATGCGAAAGCGCGGTCGTCCATGCGGCATGGCTCTGATTGCTGCTAATCAGGTCCGCGCCTTGTTCATTGAGCATTTGGGTGGCGGCGGCAATTGCGGCAGTTGCATGGTCAGGACGCGCTAAAACATCCAAGATAGTTCCCACGCGCAAATCACCGTACTGTTCGTGTCCCGGCCGATGCAGGATTCCAATCACCGCCCATCCGACAGTCTGTCCGCCTTTCAAAACGCGAATACGTGTGACATTCCGATTCTTAGCAGGATAAAGCACACGTAATGTCTCTGCATCGCGCACTGCAGCCATAGCGAAGTCACCAGCGGATTCGGCCCATATCGTATCAGCCCAACTGTCAAACTCACCGACAAGGTCAGAGCGATAGTTGTTGTTCAACGCTTTCCAGCCGCGAAGCGACTGCCAACTCTTCAGCGCGAGGGAGCCTAACCCGCTCACAGCTATTGCATCGGAAACAAGGCGTCGGGGCGCACTTGTGCGCAAGACTTGCATCTCACGTAGGAACTTGGACACATTACAGACCCGGAAATAAAACGGAATCAGACAATGCTTCCAATGGAGGGCCATAAGCATGCGAGGCAGTGGACGGTCATACCCGCCCATTCCGAGCGCAAATAGCAGCGGATTGTCGCGCACAATTCGCATCAGCATTTGTGCGCCTACCTGGGAATAACGTTTGTCTACGATACCTTCAGAAAAGGGGTGATGCAAGTAGATCAAATGCTTCAAAGAGCCGGCGAAAGAAAATGCTTGATGTTTTAATGCAAATGCGCCACGCACCTCACCCTGGTCGAGCGCTAAAAAGAACTCGTTATAAACAGGCGATTCGTCGCGCTTGGGCAACCATGCCGGTATGTGAGATTCGGAGAATACATAGTCGGATGGTGCGCCGCCCTCTCTAAGTCGTCGGTTGAACTCGCGGACGGCGACAATATGACTTTCGGAGTAGCGGACAATCGAAATCGCCATCAGACTGGCCTTTCTATTACGGTTTTCTTGCAGTTGCAATTACGCAGACGAGCCCGGTCCCATGTCTCTGCAAAAATTTTCGTGCCAATAAGCTCAATAGCATACGCGCCATTTTTCGTTCAGCAGCGAACTGGTTAGGAGTCAATGGTTGCAGCAGTTGGTGTGATCGCCATCGGGATCGCCCCTGATACGAAAGTTTCAAAAAGGCATTCAATGAAATCCTTATCTCTCCTTATCCTGACAATTCCGTTCATCATTCCTTGCTACTGCCCAGGCCAGTCGGTCACATCAGTGGCACTCAGCGCCGGCAGTCCCTCACACGGGTCGGCCAATATCACGTTTAGCTATTCCGGTGCCCCATCTTCTTTTCGGTTTCGGCTTGCTCAGGCTCCAGCGACCTGCACCGGAGGAACTGGCGGATACGTCGTTGGCTCAACAAGTAGTAACTATCAGATTCGTAATAATCCTCAGCAGGCTAATGTGGGCGGACTCACGAGTTCAACTACATATCAGGTGTGCCCCGAAATTACTTCCGACGGAAATACGTGGTTTGGAGGGAAAGGAGTTACCTTCACTACTCTGCCCCTTCCGAATCCTCATCCAGCCGCCCCTGTGGCGCCAGTTTCATTCAATACAAATTATCCCGATACAACGGGTTATCAGGTTTACAATCTCAATTCAGCCTGCGTTGACTCGGCGACCGGCAACTCACTCCAACAAGACATCCTGACCGCGTTGGCGAATCAGGTCACAAGCGGAGCAGTGATCAATATCGCGGCGGGCGCCGTATGCCGCGGCCAGATCTACCTCAGTCAGTTGGCTGCCGATCTCATCACCGTTCAAAGTTCTAGCGTATGTCCAGCGTCTGGCACGAGCTGTACGCCCAATTCCATCAATGTCGCTCATAACTTCGTTGAAGGAGACATTGCTGTTTTTGGTGTTTTCGCCGATCAGATCGGCGGCGGCGCTGGATTACCAACCGGAATTCTCCGTGGACAGAACTATTACGTGCACGTATTGGATTCGACGCACTTTCAATTGACGTTTGCACTGCCTTATTCGATGGGTGGCTCTATTGTCCCTATCCAGGACCAGGGATTCCGTAATTTTTACTACTACCGACGCTTCAACGTTGTTCCAGGCGTTACCTACGGACAGCGCGCATTGCACTGGATTATCATTCGGCCTTCGACTCCAGACAATCAATTCGTTCCCGAGCACACCCGCCTAGAGGGCCCGTTAGATGCATCTGGACATCCTACGCCACCAACTAATTGGTTGGCGAAGATGTACACCCTAACAATGGCTAACAAATACGACGGATTTGCAGCAGACAACATGCTATTTTCCGTGTCCGACGGTGACGGCAATTTTATGTCGATGAACGGATATATCCGCATCGTTGGCGCGCATTTCACGTTCGATCCTAGCGCTGACTCGGCGGGCGGGAAACCAATGGCACATTATCGGCTGTTCAACAGTAATCCGTGGAACTCCGATATCATTATCGATCGGTCCTGGTTTAACCCACCGGCGGCACCCGACGAAAACAGCGGACTGATTGGTTTTGACGGAACAAACATGGCGATGGTAGATAGTTATTCAAATAACTTCAAGTACTATCACGCAACGTACTCCGGCATGGGAGTTTCTATCGCCAGCGCTAATTCAATTTCAATTGGAGCTGGCACTTATAACTTTGGCAGCGGAAAAGTGACATTTCCATCGCCGGTGACGTGTACGACAACCGGCACCATCTCCGTGGCAAATGACGCTTACATTTACTTTACGGCCGCAACCAAGACCTTAGTAATTACGTTGCCGCCAGGCATCTCCGGAAGAAGTTGTACCGGTTATTCACCTTATCAATTTGTGACATTGTCAAATTTGGGCAATGGCCTCTACAATTCCAGCCACGGATTTCCCAACGCGACGGGCGGAACCCCGGCGTTGTATTGGGTAGATCCCATTTACTCGGTCGATGGAACGCAAGCCAACCAACAGAGCCTTTGGATGAATAATCCAGAACCGAATTCCGACCCCAACAGGTTGGCGGGCATTCAGTTTTTTGGTTCAGCGGCAGAATTGGGCACCCGCTTTCAGATGACCGCAAACGGCAGTATTATAGGCGTTCGTTTCTGGAAAGATCCGAGAGACGTCGGCACTCACACAGGTACCCTTTGGAGCGACAGCGGAACTCTTCTCGCGACCGGGACGTTTTCTAACGAGACAGCAAGCGGTTGGCAGACTTTATATTTTTCGTCTCCAGTGTCGGTCACTTCAGGGTTGTTTTATCGAATATCGTATTTTGCTCCTACCGGATGCACATTCAACGATTACTTTTATCGCAACGGGGCGATGTTTAACGGCAATGTGCCGATGATCGCACCGGGCCTGGCTTCGGCAACGACAAACAGTTGGGACTGGACGGCACGGTGGCCGGCTTATTGGACAGCACGGCCTAACGTTGGTTATCTTGGTGCATTTGCATATCAGAATATCGGCACCGGCACCATAACAGCCGTAGCCAATGCTGATGTCTATGACGACAGTATCAATACAGAAGGCTGTCAATGCGTCTTAGCCGGTAATGGTCCAGGCCCGTTTGTCGTAAAGGACAACTACTTCGAGGGCTCCGGAAATATATGGCACTTCGATGACGGTGGTGGATTCGATCTTTCCCGTCACGATTACACCGTCTATAGAAACTGGTTTTACTCGCCTTTAAGTCAGATGTTTACGACCGATGGCATGAATGCTGCATCTGACGGTATGCAGTACGGTCATCGTCATGGTCTCGAATGGAAACAGGGAAACTGTGGGGCTATCATAGGTAATATCTTCGATACGTCCTGGGTGGAGAGCACCCCGTTCGGAGATCTATTTGAGATTAGCGGCATTAACGGTGCGCCGGGTGTCTGTGGCGTCAGCAATCA
>DASREJ010000128.1:0-5109 GCA_035652115.1 Bryobacteraceae bacterium | reverse complement strand
TTTGAAATTATTGAAGGTGGAACATGCGTAAGGATTTAACGGTCGCAGCCGAGTCGCGCGACTCGCGAGGTAAAAATGAGGCGCGCCGTTTACGCGCGAAGGGCTCCATGCCCGCGGTGATCTACGGTGGGCCGGAGGGGCCCGCGGCTGTCGCGGTAGACCCGAAAGAGCTTAGCAGAATTCTTCACAGCAAGACGGGCCACAACACGATTTTCAATATGACCATAACCGGCGGCGAAACAACTCCGGTGATGATCGTCGATTGGCAATTCGATCCCATCAAAGATGCGCTATTGCACGTTGACCTGAAGCGCATTGACTTGAATCAGCGCATCATCGTTAAGGTCCCGGTTATCACTCAAGGAGATCCGAAAGGCGTAAAAATTCAAGGCGGCATTCACGAAGTGGTCACTCGCGAAATTGAAATTGAGTGCCTGCCGAACGACATTCCCGAGCAGTTTACGGTCAATGTCTCGGAATTGATGATCGGCCAGAGCGTGCGTGCCGGCGAAATACCGATGAGCGGCTCCGTGAAGCTGGTGAGTCCGGCGGACGCTGTGATCTCGCACGTCGTCTCCTTAAGGGCGGAGGAAGCTCCGGCCGCTGAAGCCGCCGTTGTAGCGCCTGCGGCTGCCGAGCCTGAAGTCATTAAGAAGGGTAAGAAGGAAGAAGAGGGCGCGGCTCCGGAGCCGGCCAAGAAGAAATAACTCTAAGCCGGCATGGATGCAGAGCCGTCGTCTTTGGGCGAGAATTCCGGGTTGCGCTCTGTATTCGTCATTGCCGGATTGGGAAATCCGGGAGTCCGGTATGAGGCGACACCTCACAACGCGGGCTTCTGGGTAGTGGATGAATTAGCGGCTCGCCATCTCATTCATGTCACGAAGAATGAAGGCGGAACGCTGACAGGTAGCGGCAAGATTCGGAATCGCGACGTGATTCTGGTTAAGCCGCAAACCTTTATGAATAATTCAGGCGCGGGAATCGGTGCGGTGCTGAAATACCGTAATCTTGGCCCGGAAAACCTGATTGTGGTTCATGATGAACTGGATCTGCCTTGGTCCGCTCTGCGAATCAAGACAAACAGTTCGGCGGCTGGACACAACGGTGTCAAGTCTATAATTGCCGCGTTGAAGACGAATGTCTTCAATCGGGTCCGGGTGGGTATACGCCCGGAGCATCCGGTAAACGACGCGGCGGAATACGTTCTCGCTCCACTAGAGCGGGGAATGCGGGAAGAGATGGGCGAACTGGTGTCTTATACCGCGGATGCCATTGAGACTATCGTTGCCGAAGGCGCCGTTAAGGCCATGGCGAAATTTAATCGCCGCGCCAGAGGCAGTAAAGAAGAGGACGAATGAGGATTTACGAGGAGTTATTCATCGTTCGACCGGATGCCACCGACGAAGAAGTGGATCCGCTGATCGAACAGTTGAAAGGTGTGATCACCCACACGGGCGGCACGCTCGACAAGACGGAAAAATGGGGAGTTCGCAAACTCGCCTACCGTGTTGTGAAGTACAACGAGGGGCAATATATCTTGCTTCAATTCTCGGCCCAGGCCGAGACCGTGAAGGAAATTGAGCGCCGGCTTAGAGTGGCGGATCTGGTCCTGAAGTTTTTGACCGTTCGCATTGATGAAAAGCTGAAGCGCATAGAAAAGCGTAAGAAGGCGCGTGAAAAGCGTGCCGCGCGCAAGCCTCCAGCTCCAGCGCCGGCAGTTGCCGTTGCTTCTCCTTTGTTGCCGCAAGAGCCTGCTGCTCCTATACCTGGAGCACCTGGCGCGTCACGTCCGGCGCCCGCAGCCCCCGCCGCGCCAACTGAGACTCCGGAAGAGAGACAGGAGGCGTAAGGAGGAATCGACATGCCAGAACAAAGAAGTGGCCGCCCTATCGCGGCTTCGCAGCGGCCCACCGGCGGCGACAAGGCAATCGCCACCGGGAAGAAACAGTATTTCCGGCGCAAGAAAGTGTGCCGGTTCTGTGTCGACAAGGTCGACGATATCAACTACAAAGATTCCAAGCTGCTTTCCAGCTTTATCTCCGAGCGTGGAAAAATTACCCCGCGGCGCATTTCAGGCGTCTGCACGCCACACCAGAAGCGCTTGAGCGAAGCCATCAAGCAGGCACGCAATATCGCGCTGTTGCCGTTTGCTTCGCGGATGTAGGGGGCGGAGGGAAAATGGAAGTCATCCTTAGAGAAGATGTCGAAAAAGTCGGACACCGCGGCTCTGTTGTAAAGGTGGCCGATGGCTACGCCCGAAACTATCTGTTGCCGAAGCGGCTCGCCGTCCCCGCTACCGATGCCAACCGTAAAATCGTTGAGCAGGAACGTACCGCCTATCTACGCCGTGAGGCAAAGGCGAAGGGCGATGCCGAAGAACTCGGCCAAATCATGAATACGGTCGTTCTTACGTTCCATCAGAAGGTCGGGGAAAATAACCAGCTCTTCGGTTCTGTAACTGCGAAGGATATCGCGGATGCACTCGAAGCGCAGAAGTATCACATCGACCGCCGCAAAGTGGAACTGGAAGCGCCCATTCGTACTTTGGGCGAACACCAAGTCAGCCTGCGTCTTCATCGGGACGTTACCGTTCCGATCAAGGTTGTTGTTGAGCCTGAAGCGTAAGCGCTGGAATAGGGCTCGTGTTTCTCGATCCCGACAAGCTAAATCAATACAGTCCGGCTGAGGTGCTCGAAGCTGCGGCTCTCGGGCGCCTCGGTCTGGACCATCGTTTTCTCCATGCCATTTTGGACCGGCGTGACCAAGCATTGCCCGCGCTGCTTTCGTTTGCCGAACGTGACCGTTCGAACGACATAGTTGATATAGCGCCTGAGTTGATTGCGATCTTTCGTGAATGGAAGACGCCGGAAGCCATTCCTTTTTTCATTCGCTACATCAAGGAAGATCCGCAGGATCTTCCCGACGAACTGGTTGAAGCGATCGTAGAGATCGGTCAACCGGCGCTTGAACCGCTGCTCGCATTGTACGGAGAGTTGGACGAAACCGAGAGCGGGGAAGTGGCTTTCATACTCGCTCATCTCCGGATTCGCGACGAACGGATTCTCAAAATCCTTTTGGATCGCCTGGAGTACGATCTCTCGGATACTACTTTGCTGCTCAGTATCTATGGGGATCCGGCGGCAAAGAGCGCCCTTGAAGCGTCGCTTGCGGAACTGTCCGACAGTGACACTGAATTAAAGCAGGAAATCACCGATGCAATTGCTGGCTTTGATAAGCCGCAACCGTCCGGCCATGACGAGACAAGTGAATTTAATATTTGGGATCTCTATCCCGAAGAAGAAGACTTACCCATCGAGTTGCTCGGCGAAGAAACTCGCAGCGAACTGCTAGATCATCCAACGGCCTCTGTGCGCGCCGCGGCGGCGGCTTCCTTCTTTAATCGCGAAGTGAAGGGTCAGCAGAGCAAGAAATTTCTGGAGTTGGCTCAGCACGACGAATCTGCCCAAGTTCGCGCTCGGGCCTGGGAAGCGCTCATGGGCTCGACGGAAAATATCGAAGTGATTGATGCCATGCTCGCTGCAATGCGGCGCGGAGATTTGGATGTCGAAGAGCGCGGGGGGCTGATGGTCGGACTTGCTTCCGAAGCAGACCGCAACGACGTGCGGCAAGCCATGTTGGATCTTTATCGGGTTCCCGCAGGCCGCGCCAAAGCGATGGAAGCGATGTGGCGGTCGGTGCATCCGAGCTTTCGCGATAACTTTGCCAAACATCTGGGTGATGCCGACCTCGAGGTGCGCCGCTCCGCAATTTGGGGCGTCGGTTATTACGGCATCAAGAGCGAGTTGGATCGCTTGCGAAAGTTCTTCGACGACGAAGAGCTACGATCGGATGCCCTTTTTGCGTATGCGCTCGCATTGCCTGCGGAACTGTCTCGCGGCCGCATGAAGAGCTTGCTATCGCGAATCGAAAAGGATGCGCGAGGATTGTCTGAGGGTGAAGAGGAACTCGTGAAAGCCGCCTTGGATGAGCGCCTTATGATGGCCGGCAAAGAGCCTATCTTCGTACAGCAAGAGGATTAGGGATGGCTTCGCGCTTGAACCTGCTGTTTCGGACTGCTCCCAAACAGTTTCTGGAACGCACGGTACTGTTTACGGACCGGCTTGCTTCTCCGGAATCGCTGGCTTTCATGCGCAACCGGATGGTGCAGTATGTTGACCTGGAGCCGGTACAGACGCGTAGTTCGGCGCGAGTGCTGCCGAACGTTAATGCTTATACTGATACTCCGCTCGAGAGTTATTTTGCTCCTCCTGGCGGCAGCGCTCTCATCCCGAAAGAAGATCCGCCGTGCCGCTTTGTCTTCTTCCCTGAATTTGTTGGCTGCCGTTTGTTGGTTCGGCGCGAAGAAGCTGACTGGCTGCGCGTCGATTGCGAACCAGGATTAGGGGGCACGGTGCCCCCCGCCGAATCGCAAAAGGGTTCGGTGTATGTTGATTCATTCGCCTATTGGGACCACACGCACGGTCATCTCGTAGGCCGAATTCGAGCAACGGCTGTTTTAGTCAAAGAACCCGGCGAGCCCTGGACCGTCTATATGCAACAGATTGTCGGCACCCCTGGTTTCGAAGTCGTCCGCGCTCTCTATTCGCGAGCGCTGCGTTACTAAGTTTCTACATCCATGATTCGGATAAACGGGTTAACCAAGAAATTTGGCGATTTTGTGGCCGTGGATAATATTTCGCTCGACGTTCATGCCGGCGAAATTTTTGCCTTCCTGGGGCCGAATGGCGCAGGCAAAACGACCACCATCAAAATGTTGACCACGTTGCTTGAACCCACAAGCGGCGCGCTGGAGATAGATGGTCTGGATCCGCGGAAACATTCGAGCGAGGTGCGCAAGCGGTTCGGAATCGTCTTTCAAGATCCCAGTCTTGACGGCGACATGACCGCTTACGAAAATATGGAACTGCACGGTATCTTTTACCACGTGCCGCGCAAACTACGTGTCACTCGGATTGAGCAGCTTCTGCGCTTATTTGAGCTTTGGGAACGCCGGAACGCTCAGGTGAAAACGTTTTCGGGAGGCATGAAGCGCCGCCTTGAGATCGCGCGCGGCCTGCTCCACACACCGAAAATCCTGTTCCTCGACGA
>DASREJ010000127.1:0-4556 GCA_035652115.1 Bryobacteraceae bacterium | reverse complement strand
GTCCAACACTAGATGATGATCGTCTGTAAACAGAACTTTACGTTTCGAGCTGTAAATCGGATTAGATACTTGGGCTGATACCATATGCCTCTCGCGCAACGAGTGCAACCGAGTGAACACCCCCTGAAATTGCGGCTTCGCAATCCGGACATTGGACACCGCGGCAACCGTAAATATTACGAGTTTTCTGAAAAAACTTTTTTCATTTAAGCGGTCGCAGTGACGACCGATGCGGACAAGGTAGGGGGCATGTTGAGCACCCAGCGGAAAACTGGGTGCCTGAAAACTATAAGGTCACTAACAGACTCTGGAACTACTGTTCGTGCGGCAGCACAGGAACAGTGAAATGAAACGTTGAACCTCGCCCAGCCTCGGATTCGGCCCAAATCGCGCCGCCTGCGCGCGTAACAATTTTTCGGCAGGTCGCCAATCCGATGCCGCTGCCCGCTATCTCCGGTCCGTGCCGCCGTTGCATCGGCTGGAAGATGCGCTCCAACCACTCCGGTTCGATGCCCATACCATTGTCAGCGACGCTGATGTTCCAATGACGATCGAGGCGCCGTGCGCTAACCGTTATTTCCGGCGGAACGTTCGGCTTCCGGTACTTAATGGCATTCGAAAGCAGGTTCTGAAACAATTGCCTCAGGGCCGGCTGGGTCATCGGCAGTGACGGAAGTGACTCGACCGATATTTTCGCCCCTGATGTTTCAATATCCCGTCGCAGGTCTTCAATCGCGGCCGAGCAGGCAGCGTCCGCATCTGATCCTTCTAAGGATCCGATTGGGATAGTTCCTACTTGTGCATGCTGCAACACGGCATCCACAAGTTCACTCATCCGTTGAAGGCCCGCTGCCACTTGTTTCAAGATTTTCTGGCCATCATCGCTGAGATTCTTGCCGTGCTTGGCAGTCAGAAGATCCACCAACCAGCGAGTGCTGGTAATCGGCGCGCTCAAGTCGTGCGAGGCAATATGGGCGAATTCTTCGAGTTCTCTGTTCGAGCGTTCCAGTTCGAGGGTGATTCGCTCTAATTGGTCATTTGCAACTTCTAACTGGTCTTGAACCTTGAGGAGCGAAGTAATGTCCGTATGCGTGCAGATGACCATTGAAGGCGCGCCCGTTTCATCTGACAGCAAAACCCAATAGGCCGAGACGTAGAAATAGCTGCCATCTCGCCTAGCCTCGCTCAGCTCTCCATGCCAAAAGCCGTGTTGGAGGAGCTGCTGTTCGATAATTTCAGGCGGTTGTGGCAAGCTCGTCTTTAAAAGCGTCCAGGAAGGCTGCCCAACAGCTTCTGCAGCCGTCCAGCCGTAGAGGCCTTCGCAACCCGTCGTCCAGTGTGTGATAGTTCCGTCCAGTTGCCGGATGAATACAGTCGATTGATCGAGCGCTCTGGTCAGCGCCTTCAGCCGTTCTTCCGTTGCCCGCCGGGCAGTGACGTCGCGCAACACTTTACCGAACCCGACGAGATCACCCGCTTCATTCCGGAGACCGAGCGTCTCACCTTCCACCATCAAAGGCTGCCCGTGCTTTGTGACTAGCCAGCGCGTGTCCGAGGCCTTGCCACTCCTGGCCGCTGTTTCCAGTTCGCGCTCGGGGGCGCCGTTGGACCGGTCGGGCTCGGGAATTAAGTTGGCTATTGACATGCCGATGAATTCGTCGGCTTTATAGCCGAACTCTTGCAGCACGCCCGGGTGCCAGGACAAGAATCGACCTTCTTCGTTGGCTACTACAACCACAAATTCGTCAAGTTGAGAAACCAATAGATCTAGTAGGTACCTTCTGCGGACGTCGCCGTCGTTCATCGACATAGCAAATAGTCAGATTCACCGTTTCTACTTGTGGAGACAGTTTAGTTCGCCCGCTGCTCGTAGTTGCACTTGCTTGCATCCCTGAAGTTAATTTTTCGAAGCATCGATAAAACGTCGTTTTTAAAACGCGGAGCGCTCTAAAAGTTACGAAATACTCTCGGTACGCCTACCGGTAGATTATTACGTCTCATGTATAGGTGCGGGGCCGCAGCGGTATAAGGAACCCGCGTTCGCTCAGCGGCGATAAAGGCTACTCCTCCGCCTCCACCTTTGAATGCGTCCCTGCACCTTGGTAACTGCGTTTGGAGTGAAGTTATGAAATATATCGTTTATGCAGGTTTCTTCTGCGTGCTGACCTCTCTAGCTTGCACCGCTCAACAAGCCGATGCGCGGGGAATCCCAACCTCCATTGTTGTCACATTGGAGCCAAAACACGGCACGACAATACCGCCCATTGAGTTGCAGGATATTCGAGTCAACGAGGCGAACGAACGTAGACCGGTAACAGCGCTAACGCCGTTGTCCCAAAGTGGTATGCAGCTATTGCTGTTGATTGATGATTCGGCACGCGGAACGTTCGATACCGAAATTCCAACTCTAAAGCAATTCATCCTGTCGCTTCCGTCCAATTTCGATGTGGCGGTGGCTTACATGCGTAACGGCATGGCACAGATCACGGCGAATTTTACGCGCGATCACGCTGTTGCGGCCAACGGCATTCGTGTTGCAACCGGCCCCGGAGGCGCCGACGTAAGCCCTTACGATTCGTTAAGCGACGCCATCAAGAAATGGCCAGTCCCCGGCAATGAACCACGAGAAGTCATTATGATCAGCAGCGGCATAGAAGGTCTGGGCGGCGGTTGGACTCCGGAGAACCCGTACGTTAACGCGGGTATTCAGGACGCTCAAAAAGCCGGCGTGATTGTGTACACGATCTATAGCCCAAGTGCCGGTCACGCAGGTCATTCTTTCTGGCGAAATAATTGGGGCCAGAACTTTCTATCTCAGCTTTCTGATGAAACCGGCGGCGAATCTTACATGATCGGCTACGGTTCCCCCGTGAGTTTTCAACCTTTTCTTCAGCAGATTGCCGCTCATTGGCAGAACCAATACCGGCTCACCTTCGAAGCGAAGGCGGAAGATAAATCGGCGCTGCAACCATTGAAGGTAACAATTCCCGAAAAGGACGCGAGCATTGCCGCACCTGATCACGTATTTGTGCGAGCCGGAATGTAACGTAGGCGGCAGCGTCCAATCCGCATGAGCAGTACGCAAACTCAGGAACGCCCTGCTGGTACGCAAGATCCTCGCGAACAGGGACCCAAACCTCCTTTTGATGAACCTAAACAAAATCCTCCGGGCAGTTCCGAACAAATGCAGAACCAGCCCGATTATGGCGAGTCCTCCTACAAAGGATTCGATCGACTTCGCGACCGCAAAGCCTTAATCACCGGCGCTGATAGCGGTATCGGACGCGCGGTAGCTTTGGCGTTTGCACGCGAGGGAGCCGACGTTCTGATCTCGTACCTAAATGAGGACGAAGACGCTAAAGAAACCGAGCGGCTCGTGCTCAGCGCGGGCCGGAAGGCTATCCGCGCACCGGGCGATATACAGGACGTACGTCATTGCGAACAGTTGGTTCAACGTGCCCGCGACGAGTTTGGCGGCCTGGACATTCTCATCAACAACGCCGCTTTCCAGATGACGCATGAATCCATCGAGGAACTCACTCCGGAAGAGTGGGACAAAACGTTCCGTACGAATATCTCAGCAATGTTCTATCTGTGCCGCGCGGCCTTGCCCAAGATGAAAGAGGGCAGCACAATCGTGAACACGGCATCAGTACAGGCGTACAATCCCAGTCCTACTTTGCTGGCCTATTCCTCTACTAAGGGAGCGATTGTGACCTTCACAAAATCACTGTCGGCTCTTGCGATAAAGGAGGGAGTACGGGTTAACGCAGTGGCACCAGGTCCTGTCTGGACTCCGCTCATTCCTTCGACGATGCCGGCGAAGAGCGTGAAAGATTTCGGTAAAACGAATCCGATGGAACGCCCGGCGCAACCTGCCGACCTCGCGCCGGTATACGTTTTTCTCTGTTCGAACGAGTCACGCTATATTACGGGCGGAGTTTTCGATCTCACCGGCGGCAAAATGCTGCCTTAGGGCGTTCCGGTTCGCTATTTCCAGTAAGTTGTGACTGCAATCAAGCGGCTTTGCCATCGTGTTGCAGCTTGTTCGACTCGGTGGAACCCGGCTCAAATGCGGTTTGGTCATCATTT
Organism: Bryobacteraceae bacterium; assembly: GCA_035652115.1. GTDB lineage: Bacteria > Acidobacteriota > Terriglobia > Bryobacterales > Bryobacteraceae > Bog-105. Next base: position 464 of record DASREJ010000127.1, on the reverse strand, counting down.
GAAAAAACGAAGCCATTTCCTAGATGGCCCGGCAACGCCGGCTCGGAGGATTGGCGATCTCCGCTCCGTTGTCCAAGCACTTCGCCGCCTGCCATTCCCCGATTTCCGTTAACGGACGGCTGCTCATTGGCCTTGCGCTCGGCTTGCAGGCGTTCCAGGTCGGCCATGGCTTTGGCACGCTTGCGATCAAGCCGAGCTTCCTGAATTTGGAAGTTACGGAACTGCTTTTCGTAAGTCATGTGCGTTTGCAGGACGATCCGGTTGTAGCGATGCGCTTCGGGAAGATCGTTGAAGGCGTCCTCGAATTGTTCGTGACCGTGCGCGTAAAGAGCGAATTCCAGAGCCTGGATGCGGCGTTGACGCCAGAAGCAATCCACGATGACCTGGACCAGTTCGCATTCAACCTGACCACTCGGCTTGAAATCGTTCTGGAAACCGGCAAGGAAGCGAGCGTATTCTTCGAC
>DASREJ010000126.1:0-5948 GCA_035652115.1 Bryobacteraceae bacterium | reverse complement strand
AGGCCGCTGGATTCAGGTAGAAAATCGGATTGCTGCCATGCAGGTAGAGCGGCGCTCCGGTCAGGTTAGGCAATTCGCTAACCAGCGGGCTAACTGAGCCTTGTGTCGTCGGACTATAGGTGATGTTCAGGGGAAGGCCGGAGGTTGCCGTGTTAATAAGGTCCACACCCCAGCCACCGGCTACGATATCCAACGCCGTATTGTGCGGATCGAAATGACGACCTTTGCCGAATGGAATGTCATAGAGAATCGAAAGAGTGTCATTGAGCGGCTGATCGAAGCTGGAGACGGCTTTATTGGCGGGGATGTTGTAGTAGTTCACCCGCGAGTTGTCGCCGTCGTAGTTCTCCAAATGTCCGGGCGCATTGTCTATCGCCTTTGACCAGGTGAATGAATTAATGAAGTAGAGCCCGAACGAGTAGCGCTTCTCCAATTTGGTTTGCAGGGCATTATATGTACTGAATCCGCCATCCCACGACACCTCGATAGTCGTGAAATTCGGAATCGGACGGCGCGCATTCACCGAAAGATTCTGTCCAAAAGCATTCGGCACGGCTTGATTCGCGTCGGCAAGAATCGTCAAGCCCACGCCGTGATTTCCCACGTAAGCGACATCCAGCAGTAGGTTATGACCCAGGTCCTGTTGCACATCGAAGTTCCAGCTCTGTACATAACCGGGGCGATTGTCCTGAGGAATGTAGCGGACTTGACTCAATGCCGTGCTGAATGACGAAGGCGTGGCAAAGTTTACCGGGAACCCTTGCGCGGTTGTGCGGAAGCAAGTGTTCGCGGGCGCACTTATGGACGTGCAAATGCCTTGCGAGGGAACCTGATCGACCGCCGCATCTACAATGTTGGGCCCGTTGTAGGCGAGCAAATTCTCACCACCTAAACGGTTGAACTCTACATAAGAGATTCCATAGCCCATGTGGATTACAGTTTTGGAAGTTGCCTGGTACGCCAATCCGAGCCGCGGCGCCCAATTATTGGGATACGGATGAACAAGACTGCGGTTATACAGACTGCCGCCACTCGCGTAATCGAGGCTGTCGGTACGGAGATCGAAGTTGGAGAGCTTATTATCCCGTTCGTATTGCGGCGTTGCGAATTCATACCGCAGTCCCAGGTTTAGGGTCAACTTACCGTTAACTTTGAAGTCATCCTGCACGTACCCGAAGTACATCCGCTGCCGCAGGTGAGCTACCGGATTGTTGTCAAGCTCGTAGTGGCTGGGCGCGCCAAAGATAAAGTCGGCCAGACTATAGACCTGCTGTTGCACGCCGCTGAGACCGGCCGTCGAGCCAGCATCGCTAAAGAAACCCGTGAAGTTTTCCGTGCCGTATTGCGGATGAAAATCACTGACGGCCGTGTCGATCAACTGGTATTCAAAGCCGAACTTCAGGCTATGACGGCCGATGATTTTCGTAAAGTTCACCTTCGGATCGCCCACAAACGGATCTTGATACTGCGGGTTGCTATTCAACCTTCCGAGTTGGGAGAGGCCGCCGCTCAGACCCACGGTGAACAACCCACCGGCAAGCGAAGGATCGGTAGGTTCGTTTGGTATCGTCAGGCCCGTAGTAGAAGCGCCCAATGTCGTTGGCGTCTTGCCCGCTCGCGTGTAACTAATTCCGAGGCGTGCCTCCAAAATCGAAGTCGGATTTATCGTCCATGTGGCGCCCGACACGGCCTGCTTATTGAAGATGTAGACATTTCCGTTGGAATTGCCGCCGGCGATTCCGGGTATGGGCGATGGATTGAAAATGCTGGTATCGCTTTGGCTATAGCGCGCAAATAGAGATAATTTCTCGCTAATAAAGTAGTCGTATCGAAAATCGCCCTTGTCATATTGCGTGGTGTCGGCGGGCGCGGATTGGAAATTATTGGAATTACCGGGCAGATTGGGAGCTGGCAACGCGGCCAATACATTGGTGGCTAAAGGGGTGAACATCGATGACGGAATTATGTTGTTAGCAATCGCCTGATTTGTTAGCGGATTCCTTAGCGATACGCTGTAGCCGGTGAAATTTCCCTGGTCCTCGGCGACTGTCGGAACAGTGGCGAAAAGCACTGCATGATAAACCCGTCGGAAACCTTCATAGTCTCCGAAGAAGAACATTTTGTCTTTTACTAGGGGGCCACCGAATGCTGCTCCAAACTGGTTTTGATTGAATGGCAGCGAACCGCCTAGTACAGGTTTGAAAAATCCGACAGCGTTGAACTCGGTATTGCGCACAAATTCCCAAAGCTCACCATGAAATTGGTTTGTTCCGCTCTTGATGCTGGCATTGACCACTGCGCCCGGCATGCGTCCATATTCTGCGCTGTAATTGGTGGCTTCCACCTTGAATTCAGTGAGCGCGTCGGGATTCGGTTGAATCACCTGATTCGAGAATCCCTGATTGCTGGTGCCGTACGCGTTATTGTCCATGCCGTCCAGCAGGAAATTATTGAACTCGCTGCGTAATCCGTTCACGTTGAACGATGCGTCTCTGCTTGAGTCCGTTTGATTCTCAAGCGGCGACTTGGCCACACCTGGCGCGAGTAACGTCAGGTCTGCATAGGAACGCCCGTTTAGCGGCAGTTCGACGATCTGTTTCGGATTAATGACCTGCCCGCGTGAACTGTTATCGGTCTCAAGCAGCGTTGCTGCATCGGTGACCGTTACATTTTGAGAAGTTTGCCCAATCTGTAATCCAAGATCCACGCGTTGACGAGCGTTTACTGTCAGGTCAAACGGATCTGTATTCGCGGTTTGAAATCCGGGCGCCTCGACTCTAACGCGATACGCGCCCAAGCGAACGTTGACAAACTCGTAGTCGCCGTTTTGATCGGTCTTGCTTTGCAGCACGACGCCCGTTTTTGTGTTCTCCAAGGTGACTTGCGCATTGGCAACGCTTCCGCCACTCGGGTCCCGAACCGTCCCAAGAACGGTGCCCGATTCAAATTGTGCAAACATCAGCGCGGCATAGACTGCAAGGCCGAATACCAACGCGCAGATACGCTTAATGACGAAAAGAGAAGACATCGTGGTGTTCCTTGAAGAGAGAGTATGCGACGAGGCGAGCCGTAAACTGAGACGGCAAGAGGTGTTCACCCCTAGAGGCTAACGTGACTTTGTAAACTTCATATGAACAGTCGCTCACGAAAGATCCTGAATGCAAACGTGTGCATTCTACTTTAGGGATGTTCGATTGGTAAGTCAAGTTGAAATTCGCGGCTTGCCGCTCCTTGAAATTACGCAAAACGGTGACATAGGTTCAACAATAAGGCTCGGTATTACCAAACACGGCATGCATTTTCGCGCGTCATGGGTTGTCCCGTTTTGCAACTGAATGCCTGTCCGAACTCAGGCAAATCAGCGACAACGCCGTTAATGCGAAATTCCGGAGGCGAGTGAGGGTCGGTGATGGCTCGCATACGCTTGCTTTCCGGACGCGTATCGCCGCAGGCCCACTGAGCCATCCCGACAAAGAATCGCTGATCGGGTGTTAAACCGTCGGCGGGTTTTAGATCCTGGCCGGCAGTAGCGTGCTTCCACGCAATGTAAGCGAGCAAAGTGCCGCCGATATCTGCAACGTCTTCTCCCAACGTGAGACTGCTGTTTATGTGAATGTCATCGACAACCACATACTGCGCGTATTGATTGCGCACGCAGCTTACGCGCTCTTCAAACGCTTTCGCGTCTGCCGGTGTCCACCAATCTTTCAAGTTGCCTTGCGCGTCAAACTGCCGCCCTTCGTCGTCGAAACCGTGCGTCAGTTCGTGACCGATTGTTGCCCCTGTGTTGCCGTAATTCGGCGCCGCGTCCATTCGGGGATCGTATAAGGGCGGCTGCAACACGCCCGCCGGAAAGTTAATATCGTTCATCTGCGGGTCATAGTACGCGTTGACGGTAGGCGGCGTCATGAACCACTCGCCCCGGTCAACCGGTTTTCCGATCTTTTCCAGGTCGCGATGCTCCTCGAACTCAGCGGCGCGCGTCACGTTTCCGAGGAAATCGCCAGGATCGATCTGAACCGAGCCGTAGTCGCGCCAACGATCGGGATAGCCGATTTTGTTTACGATGGCGTGAAGTTTGAGTAGCGCCTGTTGTTTAGTTGGTTCGCTCATCCAGGCGAGATCTTTGATGTCACGACCCATTTCGGCTTCAATCTCCTGGGTCATTTTGAGCGCATCTTCCTTGGTCTTGGGAGAAAATGTTCTGGCGACAAACACTTGCCCCAAGGCTTCACCAAGCTGGTGATCCACCAATCGCGTACATGTTTTCCAGCGCGCCGGCATTTGCTGAATTCCACGCAAATACTTGTCGAAGAAGTTAAAATTTGCCTCAACGAACTTGGACGACAGATATCTTGCGTCCGAATGCAGCAGGTGCCACCGTAAATAGGCGCGCCATGCGGCAAGATTGCGTTCTCCAAGCTGGCCATTGAGCGTGGCGAAGAATTTGGGTTCCGTTACATTCACTTTGTGAAAGTCGGGAGCATGAACGCGAGTCAGATATGTGTCCCAATCGAAATTGGGAAGCAGGCGGCGCAGGTCTCCGCGCGTAAATTGGTGCTTCAAGTTGTACGGATTGCGCTTTTCGACGCGAGTCAGAGAAGCTTTCGCCAACTCTGTTTCAATGGACATCACCGTTTGGGCATCCGTCTTAGCATCGGGTTCCGACTCGCCGATCATCTGTAACATTTCCTGGATGTGCTCGACGTAGCGGCCGCGGATCTCCTGTGATTTGGCGTCCATTTTCGTGTAATAGTCGCGGTCGGGAAGGCCCAGCCCGCCCGCTTCAGCGAAGGCAATCTGCTGCGAAGAATTGTCGTAATCCTGCTCTGAAGTGAAGCCGAACAACACGCCGCGATCGATGCCCAGCCGATGCTCGTCGCCAAGATAAGCAGCGATATCGTTAACTGACTTAAGACTTGCGATTTCGGCAAGCATCGGGTTCAAAGGCCGATAACCCGCCCGCTCAACCGCCTCTTCGCTCATGCAGGAATGAAAGAAGTCGCCGATCTTCTGTTCATTAGGAGTTCGCGAGGCAGACGGGTGCGATGCCTGCTGCAAAATCCCCCACAGAAAACGCTGATTTTCGTTGGTCAGCTTTCCATAAACGCTCCAGCTTTCCTGATCTGGCGGAATCGGATTCAACTTGTTCCAATTGCCGCACGCGTATTTAAAGAAATCGGTGCAAGGGTCGGCAGAGCGATCCATGAACTCTGTGTCGAGACTTGGCGTATACGGGAGAGTGGTTAACGGCGTCTCCTGACACCAAAGAGGAACGGTAATCGCAAAGAAGGATAACCCGAACCAAAGGCGCATGAATCAGATTTTGCCAAATGGGCTTTGAGCGAGACGGGTGTCCTCGTCGAAAGTCACGCAGCTTTGCAGGGTTCGACGAGTTCTTGGACCGGGGAGATTTCGTTCTGCGACGGTTGAACTTGGCTATTTGAAAAAACGAAGCCATTTCCCAACTGACCCGGCAACGCCAGGCCGCAATTTTCCTTAACCGACTTGTTTTTAGCGAGTTGGGCAGCGATCGATGGTGGAACGTAGCCAGCGTCGAGGGCGGCGAAGAATTCATCGTCCGACATTTGCGTTTCGGACGGCTGCTCATTGGCTTTGCGCTCGGCTTGCAGGCGTTCCAGTTCGGCCATGGCTTTGGCACGCTTGCGATCTAACCGCGCTTCCTGAATTTGGAAGTTACGGAACTGCTTTTCGTAAGTCATGTGCGTTTGCAGGACGATCCGGTTGTAGCGATGTGCTTCGGGAAGATCGTTGAACGTGTCCTCGAATTGTTCGTGACCGTGGGAGTAAAGAGCGAATTCCAGAGCCTGGATGCGGCGTTGACGCCAGAAGCAATCCACGATGACCTGGACCAGTTCGCATTCAACCTGACCACTCGGCTTGAAATCGTTCTGGAAACCGGCAAGGAAGCGAGCGTATTCTTCGAC
>DASREJ010000125.1:0-8260 GCA_035652115.1 Bryobacteraceae bacterium | reverse complement strand
CTTCGTCTCACGAATACGGTCGGGATGGTGAATGGGAATGTGAGTACCTGGTAAAAAGCGTCCCTGTTTGTGAGGACTGCGATCAACCGTGTATTGGATCAGATCCTTTCCGATGCCGCAGTAGTGGAGCAGCGTCGCGCTCTTGCCGGGTGCTCCATAACCCACCACTGATTTGCCCTCTTGAGCGGCATTCAATAAGAAGCCGAGGAACGCAAATTTAGTTCTTTTTGCATTTTGAGCAAATCCCTGATACCCCGATGAAGAACCTAACCCTGCTTTGGTTTCTTCTTCTAACAACTTCTCCAACTTCGCGTTTGGGTTGTGAACTTCGCTTTCAGTTCTGCATGCATAGACGCGGAGCGAACCGCCATGCGTTGTTAGTTCTTCGACGTCGAATATTCGAAGACCGTGAGATTTTAGAATGCGTCCGGTGGTGAGCATTGAAAAATAGGAGAAATGCTCGTGATAAATCGTGTCGAACTCGTTGTGATCGATAAGTTTGAGAAGGTGCGGAAACTCTAATGTGAGGACACCATCCGGTTTCAACAGGACTTTCAGCCCTTCAACAAAATCGTTCAGGTCGGGAACCTGGGCTAGCACGTTGTTGGCAACGATGAGATCGGCGCAACCCCGCTCAGTAGCCAGATCTTTTGCCATCTGTGTGCCAAAAAACCGTGCCAGTGTGGGAACACCTTTCTTAACTGCCGCGCTTGCCACGTTTGCTGCGGGTTCGATACCTAAGACGGGTATATTCCGTTTCACGAAGTACTGCAAAAGATATCCATCATTGCTTGCTACCTCGACAACGGAGCTGTGCGGGGTTAGAAAAAATCGCGAGATCATGTCGTCGCAATATGTCTCAGCGTGTTTTAGCCATGAATCGGAATAAGAGGAAAAATAGGGGTAGTCACCGAAGATATTCTCAGGGCTCTCGTATTGTTCTAATTGGACAAGGAAGCAGTCGTCGCAAACATAGACATGCAAGGGGTAATACGTTTCACCGCGCTTGAAATCCGATGAAGCCGGATATGTTTCACAAAGAGGCGACATCCCGAGATCAATAAAGGTTCGCATCAGTCCAGAACCACAAAAGCGACAAGTTGAAGCCGTGGTTTCTACTTGTCCCTCATAGTGCTGAGGAAGAGTCATAGTAGCCATAAAAAATATCCTCGCTGCTAGGCGACCGCCTGAGTTTCGCTAGAACTTTGTCTCCATCTTAGGGAGCTATCCAATGTGCCTGCTTTCCTGAGCTTCTGAATGTGGCGAATTCTTATGTAGTCACCACGCTCAACATTAGTCAGCGAGAGGTCTGACGCGCGATAGGCATCGTACAGTTCTTGAGCACCTTTTCTAGCGTTCCATTCGGGACGGAAACTTGGTAGGACGCGTCGGATCTTATCGCAGTTGATCCGATAACAACGTTTGTCCGGTCCGCCATCCGCTGCATACTCTACATGGCAACCCGGAACAACTTCAGCCACGATGTCAGCTAACTCCCGAATGCGGTAGTTTTCTGCCGTTTGTCCGACGTTAAACGTCTCGTTGTGAATTGTCTCCTGCGGTGCTTCAAGGACGCTTAGGATGGCGGCCGTAATGTCCCGTATATGTACGATGGGCCGCCAAGGTGTGCCATCGCTTTTAACATAGACCCTTCCCGTTGCATATGCCCGGGCGACCAAGTCGTTCAGGACGACATCAAGGCGCAATCGGGGGGAGGCGCCGTACGCAGTCGCGTTTCTTAAATAAGTCGGACTGAAATGGTCGTCCGCCAGAAGCGCGACCTCTCGCTCAACCAGTACCTTGGACTCGGCGTATGCCGTTACTGGGCTCAGTAGGCCGGTTTCATCATGGACTGTCTCGCCAGCCGCACCGTAAGTGCTGCAGGAGGAGGAGAAGACAAATCGACGAACTCCCGCCTCTTTCGCTAGTGCTGCTAGGCGGACAGACGCCCTATAGTTGATGTCATAAGTGAGTTCGGCATCCAAATCGCCCAGCGGATCGTTTGACAAGGCGGCTAGATGCACTACGGCATCGAAGCCATCAAGGTCACGCCTCGTTACATCACGCACATCGGCGCATACTTCGGGAATCGGCGAAGCCGCCTGACCAAAGTCGCAGTCCTCGAAAAGATTTGTATCAAGGCCGATTACATCGTGGCCGCCAGCCTGCAAAATGGGCCCAGCAACGGCCCCTATATATCCCTTATGTCCAGTTAATAATATTCTCACCGTTGGTACGCCCTTCTTTTTTGCTTGTAAACGTGTTGGGGTAACTGACTTGCTAAAAATGACTCGTACGAAATCGACCTCAATGTCGGTCGGTGTCCGCAACTAGTTGATCTTCTGTCTCTTTGCTATTTGCGGTTATTGCGCGAGATTCCGAGGATGTAACAACCCGCAAATATCTCGCCGGATTGCCGGCGACAATAGTATTCGATGGGACGTCTTTGGTGACGACGCTGCCTGCGCCCACTATGGCGTTCTCGCCAATAATGACATTCGGCAGGACTGTTGCACCTGATCCGATTGATGCACCCTTTTTAACTACCGTGGGTTCCACCTTCCAATCATGCTCGGTCTGCAATTTCCCTTCGGATGTGGTCGCCCGCGGGTAAGTATCATTCGTGAATGTGACACCGTGACCAATAAACACGTTGTCCTCAATCACTACTCCTTCACAGATGAAAGTGTGGCTAGAAATCTTGCAATTTCTTCCAACGGTGGCGTTTTTTTGGATTTCGACAAATGATCCAACCTTAGTGCCATCTCCGATTGCGCAGCCGTAAAGGTTAACAAACTGAGAGATCTTAACTCCTTCGCCGAGCAATACGTCGGGAGCGATGCATTGGAATAGAGTCATGGGAAGGTGTGTGCAATTTGTGCTTACGATCGCACCTATGGCAAAATCGCAAAGCGAGTAAGAATCAACTACAGATCAATCAATAGGCGCCGGCGCCAACCACAACGGCTTTCGGGGTTCGCCATAGTATCTTAAGATCCAACCATGGCGACCACGAACGAGCGTATTGTAGATCCAGACGTACCATTCCGTCGAATTTGACTGTACTTCGCCCCTCAACCTGCCACATGCCGGTTATGCCAGGTTTAACCTCAAGCAGGCGTCTCCTGTGCCATGTCTCGTAGCAATCAAATTCGTATGGGACCGGAGGGCGCGGACCAACAAGTGACATCTCGCCCGCCAGCACATTCAACAGTTGTGGTAGTTCATCCAGACTGCTTCGACGGAGAAATTTCCCCAATGGAGTTATTCTGGGATCATTGGTTAATTTATACACCGTTTTAGTAGACTTAGCAGTGGGTTGAGCCGTAGCCGTACCAGTTATTAGCTCCTTCACATATTGTTGATGAATAGCATGATCGTTTGCGTGATACATGGAGCGAAATTTGAGGAACGTAAAGCGACGGCCACCCTGGCCTATTCTCTCTTGGCGAAACAAAACTGGCCCGGGCGAAGTTAGCTTAATCAACGTAGAAATGGCAATTAGTAGCGGAGACGAAACACACAGTAGAGATAAACTCCCTGCGATATCCATTGAGCGTTTTACGACTCGAGAGATAGTCCTGGTTTTGTTCTCGCTGATAATTTCGGGATATAACAGGGGATCAAGTGTCGCGCCTGGTCCATTTTGATCGGACAGCTCTGGAAACACATGGAAGGAAAGTCGAACTTCCCTTATCTGGTCGATTCTCAGAGTCTTTCCGAGTACCGTCGTGACTTTCGCCAATAGTGCGTTTGCTACAGATACGCCGGTTGAAACGGCAACGTCCGTAAAAATGACACCAACGACCGCGTCTGCCTTATACCAGCCCCTGATATCTGTTTCCCGGATCGAGCTTGATAGCGCACTTAGTACCGCATTGAGTGTGCTACGGTCAGTGGATTTCAAGAGGCTGCGTGTTTCTAACAGCATAAGAACAAAGCCTCGACAAGACCGCTCCGACCGTTTTCGCTCAAGATTAAGCATTTTGGAGAACAAGTCTTGAGATAAGAGATCAACATCGGAACGGCTGATAGCTACGATGTCCTTCTTAGACAATGTGAAAGCAGCTTCTGAGAGCAATCTATTCGGCATAGGCCTACCTACAAGTAACTGGCTGTAAAGACACGCATTTCGTAAATCGTGAAACTACGGATCGCCGCGAATTTCGCGGAGTAAGAGAACAGTGACGGGATGGTGTTGTCAAGACTACAAATCGGGTGCAAGCTACCGCTCTTTTAGTCCCGGTAGTGCTGCTCAGGACAGGGCACTACGATTGCAGTTGATTACGTAATTAAAGCAATTCAGGGACCACAGCTCGTGCCAACTAAACAGCTTCATTTAGCAGGCTTTGCCGAAAGTGATTTAGAGCGCGAGCCTCGAATGTACTCCTGCAAAATTGACCTCAGTCCCATTTGGTGGGATTGAGATCCAAAGGTGATGATTATTTCTGAACGCAAAAGTGCCTAGGGCGCCACGAAGCGTAAAGTCGGTCGCATCCGATATCCACGTTTTGCGTACGGAAAAAAACTGAGGGCAATGCGCGGCGTCTGACAAATCGAGATGGACTTCAAAAGATCCACCGTTAGGTTTCCTGGGAAATCACGATAACGGGACTTCGCAATACGCTTCAATATCCTGCGTTCGGACGAGCTACCGCCCTCGCTGTCCCATTTCCATGAGTTCTTGTGCTGAAAGATGTAAATATGCGCAGTTCAAATGCCATAATTGCTAAAAGGTAAAAAGCACCTTTTTCAATGGGTTACCGGCCGACATGCGGTTGTTTCCGCGCTGTCGTGATCATCGTTTGGACTTGGTCCCGATTTGTGAGATTAAGTCTGATTCGATAGCCCGCAGTGAATGTGCCGCCCTAATGTTATCTAAGATAGTGTCCGCTACTAGCGCCTCGGTCGCCTAGATTTAGTATTTGCTGCCGTTTACTACCGTTGTTGAATGATAATAAGCATCCTCATTGGGCGACACACTATTGGGAAATGCAAGCCTTAAAAAACGTCAAAACGATCTAGAGCTGACAATTGCAATCGTCTCTAAAGAACTCAGAATGGCGAACAGCCGAAGCTACAGGTAATTGGCAACTGTTATAAGACTTGCTTACTTAAAGAGGACTACTAGTACTCAGGCGGAATAAATGAAGGCTCCATGCAGCTCACGGATAATAAACCGCATTTATAGGCGCACAAATCATTCCAAGGCAAAATGGCGGTGCCGTTTAGCTTAGACAGTACATCGGGGCCTGATCTAATGTAAACACGCTCGGCTTTCTTCCCGACCAGCCTCTTACGTCCTCGAATTGTGACTGCTGTCGTTGCTCAATCGTTTTTTGTTTGGTTGCCCGATATTGTTTCTGAAGTAAGGTGTTGCTCGATCGGTTTGCCATAAATGGCATTTGTTATCGCAAGATAACGAAAGCACGTTTTCCGCAGTTGTGACGCGTCCATATAGAAACGAAGGTACTGGAACCGGGGGTAAACACGCGGATTGACACTCAATCGGTAGGTGTCGACAATAGAGCGTAACCCCTACATTTAGGAATTCGAGTTACTCATTCGGATACAATCCGGGCGTCTCCGTTCACTTGAATCCAGGAATTGGGGATGGAGGATTGCAGTTGCAAGAAATTGAGAGCACGTTTCCTTGGTTTGCTATCCGCGTTCGTTCTAAATTTGAGTGGCGTGTCTCGACAACTCTAAGGGGTGCGGGGTACGACAGCTTTTTACCTACTTACCGAGAGCGGAGAAGTTGGTCAGACCGAATCAAAACGGTCGATGTACCTTTGTTCCCGGGCTACACGTTCTGCCGTTTCAATCCTGAAAGGCGCTTGCCGATTCTTCAAGTTCCCGGGGTTGTGAATGTTGTAAGTTTCGGGAAACTCCCAGAACCCATTCCCCACGAAGAAATTGCCGCCGTACGATCACTTGTCGAAACCGATTTGTCTGTTCGTCCCTGGCCATTTCTACAGGTTGGTCAAAAAGTCCGGATTCACAATGGACCGCTCACTGGCGTTGAAGGATTGTTGGTTGAATTTAAGAGCAATTATCGATTGGTTGTCTCGGTAAATATTCTTCAGCGTTCAGTCGCGGCCGAGTTGGATGGAGCTTGGGTAACTCCCGAAAACAGCTTTCCCTTGGGCAGAGCGGAGGCGCCGACTCTTGAATAGGGAGTAAGAAGCCAGACTAAGAAACGATTTAGCTCACTATTCAGCTTTCGGCGGCTCAGTCGTCCAGTCGCGAACATAGGTGCGCTTGCGGTGTGTCGAACGGGATGCTCCCGCACACATCGAATCATCATCGTGCTTGATAGCCCGCAATTATCGTTGCCATCTTACGTACATCTTCCACTGAAATCTCCGCTGTAACGTTCCGGTTGTCCCAAAGAGGATCGTGTCGCGATGCTCGAAGTCTACCGCCGCGTTGTAGGGATACATGTAGGTCCACGCTCGTAATGCGTCCCAATTCGGCTGCAATTACTGGTGTGAGGCCGCCGCCTGCAGCGATACGCAGCCGATCCCTAGCCCGCTGAGCTAGTTCCGGAATTGTGTCCAGGCCCGCCTGCACTGTTGGCTTGCCGCCTGAAGTAAGAAGCCGTCGGCAGCCTACCGCAATGATTTGTTCCAGAGCGTCTTCTAGGTTATGAGTCTGATCGAACGCGCGATGAAAAGTCACTTCCTTTGCTCCAGCCAGTTTAATTAAACGGCGCATACGCGATTCGTCTACCGTGCGCTCTGCGGTTAAGATGCCGGTCACAAATCCGGACGCACCAAGGTTAGCGGCTTGTTCCAGATCGTCACAAATGAGCTTGAATTCAGCGTCCGAATAGACGAAATTCCCAGCTCTTGGGCGTAGCAGAACGTAGACAGGCAAACCGTTGGCTGCGGCAATGGCAGCGCTGATAAGTCCGTGACTGGGTGTAACTCCGCCCAGTCCAAGAGCCGTGCAGATCTCAATTCTGTCTGCGCCTCCTTCATATGCCGCTAAACAGGCCTGCGGCGTTTCGGCGCAAATCTCCAATTGCGGAACGACCAGATTGGGATGACGACGGCCGTCGCTCATGAAGTCTGATGCCCCTCCATAATGATTTGGCTCGCCGGGCATAATGACCTCATGCCACGACGGATTTTGCTTTGTGCCGCTTCCATCCTATTACTGAGATCGTTCGCTCTTGCTCAGCGGCCGGTTAAATGGGCAGTCGCCGTTCATGGCGGTGCAGGCTCCGCCGAATGGCAACACATGGATAAGAAGTCTGCGGACGCCTATCGCATCAGTTTGTCTCACGCTCTAGCGGCTGCAGTTGCCAAGCTCCAGACCGGTTCTTCTGCAATTGATGCTGTCCAATCCGCAATCGTCGTCCTGGAAGACGACCCCCTGTTCAATGCTGGACGCGGATCCGCTTTTACCGCTGAAGGCAAAAACGAAATGGATGCTTCGATTATGGACGGGAGTACTCTCGCGGCCGGAGCGGTTGCCGGCGTCCAGTCTGCAAAGAATCCAATTTCACTAGCGCGGGCCGTAATGGATCACACGCCGCATGTCATGTTGATCGGAGCGGGCGCTGACGCTCTCGCAAGTCGGGTCGGGCTGCCGCGGATGCCGCCCTCTTATTTTTTCACGGAAAACCGCTGGCAGGAGTTTATCGATGTTATGAAGCAAAGTGGCCGGCCAGTGCCCCCGCGGCCTTCAGGGGTACCGCCGTCTTCCGGTACTGTATCGATGCATTCGAGCATTGCATTTTCGCATCGCTACGGAACAGTTGGCGCGATTGCCCGTGATATGCGAGGAAACGTCGCTGCTGGAACTTCTACAGGAGGTATGCAAGGCAAGATGCCGGGCCGAGTCGGAGACTCCCCAATTATCGGTGCCGCTACCTACGCCTCAAATCAATCCTGTGCTGTGTCATCAACTGGCGTGGGCGAATACTTCATACGTCTTGTTGTTGCCAAAGAGATCTGTGCCTTGATTCAGTATCGAAGCTTGTCTGTTCAGCAGGCCGCAGATCAGGTGATTCACAAAGAGGTGGCTGCCCTAAAGGGCGGCGAAGGCGGCGTCATCGTTCTCAGCCGGGAGGAAGACCCCATCTGGAGCTTCAACACGCTCGGCATGTTCCGCGCGCGTCAAGTTGAGGGTATGCCGCCACTCGTTATTGTCGAAAAATGAATACGGCGTCTTCGCTACCACTGGATTTAGGCGATTTCGGACGACAGCTCCGAAATGACCCGAGGATCTTCCAGCGCATGTTCCGTGCCGG
>DASREJ010000124.1:0-4106 GCA_035652115.1 Bryobacteraceae bacterium | reverse complement strand
TAAAGACAATGGTGGTGGCGCCGGAGAAAATATTACGCGTTTGCTCAAAGATACTGCCGCCGCTACTCAGGCTATTGCCTAAGGTAATTAACCAGTTTTGAACCGTGGCCACTAAGGTATCGTGATGGATGCGGGCGCTGGCCGGTACCCAACGGATGGCTGCGTCCACCACATCTGGCAACACATGAGCCAACTGTACGATTTGGGCGGTGAGTGGCGGAATGATGAGCGTTACAGCCGACGAGAAAGCGAGCAAGATGGCAATGTACACCACAATAACAGTTACGGCGCGCGGAATGTGATAGCGTTGCAAAATATTTGCGAGCGGCTCGATGGCGGCCGCCAATAACAGCGCCGTCAAGATCAACAGCAAGATATCGCTCACGATGTAGAGAAACCATAGCCCCACCGCGATGAGGGTGATGCGCAGAATGCTGCGCGAAGTAATGTCGATGCGGGTAATATGTTCTTCAGGCACGCCCTTAGTGTAGCAGGCGTTCGAAGGCGCGACTACTCTTCTGCGGACCGAGCAAGGCCACGGCGCGCAGCTTTGGTTTGAGCAGTTTCTGGGCCACGCGCTGGACATCTTCCGCGGTGACAGCTTCAATCTTGGTCTTCATCTCGGCTGGTGTCAGCACTTCACCGGTCAATACTTCTTGGGCGCCCGCGAACATGGCTAACCCGTGCGTGTCTTCTAACTCCAGCATCAGGTGGCCATAGACGATGTTTTTTGCCTTATCCAGTTCGGCCGCAGCTACCGGCTCCTCCATGATTCGGTCATATTCTTGTAAGATCACGTCTAACGCTTCGACCGCCTTATCCGTTCGCACGCCGGCCTGGGTGGCAAAACTGCCGGTATCAACATACGTTTGCAAACTAGTCCGGACGGCATAGGCCAACCCGCGCTGTTCGCGTACCGCCGTGAAGAGCCGGCTGCTCATCCCGGCACCGAGGATCGTCGCTAAGATTTCTGCCGGCCACCGGTCTGGATGATTATGTGATAGGCCCGGCACACCAACGATTAGCTGGGTTTGCTCGAGCGACGCGCGATACTCATGACGGAAACGGTGCACTGGTACTTTTTTCGGCGCAAGCTTGGGCTTGGCTACTTCGCCGGTAGAAAGTGGCGCAAAGAGTGTCTTAACCAAGTTCTGCGTTGCATCAGCTTTAAAATTACCCGCTACCGTTACCACGGTATTGGGGGTGTGGTAATGCCGAGCGACGTACCGGACAAAGTCGCGGCGTTGCAACGCTTTGACGCTTTTTTCCGTGCCGTCGATACGGCGGCCCAAGGGATGCGTACCGTACAGAGCCTCTTGCCATAAATGCCGGACATGCGCCATCGGGGTGCTAGTGTACATGCGGATCTCCTCAGTAATGACGCCCTTCTCGCGCTCAATTTCCTCAGCAGGAAAGAGCGGGCGCAGCAAAATATCCGACACGACCTCGGCTGCTCGTTCTAAATGTTCAGCGGCCACGGTTACGTAGTAGCCGGTACACTCTTCGCTGGTAAACGCATTGAATTCTCCTCCGACACTGTCAATGGCTTCAGCGATTTCCTTGGCGCTGGGGCGAGTCTTGGTTCCTTTAAAAAACATGTGCTCTAAGAAATGCGACAGCCCCCATTGTTGCGGCGTTTCAAAACGGGAACCGACACCAATCAAGACTAAAAACGAGATGGCTTCGCGGTCGTGGCGGGGCAACAAGATGGTGCGCAACCCGCCGGGTAAGGTTTCTTTCTGTAAGGGGAATTCATTCATACGTCGTAGTTTAAGAGTGAGCTAGCATTTTATCTTGCAGGTATTTTGGCACCTCAGCAATAGGAATCCGTTCTTGCTGCATCGAATCGCGGTCGCGGATGGTGACGGCCTGGTCGTTCCGGGTTTCAAAATCAACTGTGACGCACCACGGCGTACCGATCTCATCTTGCCGGCGGTAGCGCTTGCCAATCGATTGAGTTTCGTCGTAATCGGTGCTCATGCGCTGGCGCAACTGATCAGCCAGCGGCTTCGCAATCGTGGTGAGCTCATCTTTTTTCGACAACGGCAACACGGCTACTTGATACGGCGCAATCTGGGGCGCCAGGCGGAGCACGACACGCTTTTCGCCGTTTACTTCCTCTTCGTCATATGCCTCAAGCAAGGCAAAAAGCAGGAGACGGGTAAGCCCCACGGTCGGCTCGATCACATGCGGAAAGAATTTTTCCTGGGTGTGCGGGTCGGTATAGCGCAAATCCAGGCCAGACGCTTCAGCGTGTTGCTTTACATCGAAATCCGTGCGATAGGCTACCGCGCCCAGCTCCTTCCATCCAAACGGTGTTTCGTATTCCAGGTCAACAGTCCGCTTGGAGTAATGCGCCCGCTCATCCGGCGCTTGCTCGCGCACCCGCAGCGCATCCTCGGGAATCCCAATCCGGGAAAACCATTGCTTCATCTGGGCCACCCAATACTCGAACGATGCTTCCCACTCTGCCTCGCGAATAAAATATTCAAACTCCATCAAATCGAATTCGAGGGTGCGATAGGTAAAGTTGCCGGGTGTAATCTCGTTGCGGAATACCCGGCCGACTTGCGCGATGCCGAACGGCAATTTGGGATGCATCGCATCAACAACGCGCTTGAAATCAACAAACATGGCCTGGGCCAGTTCGCCGCGCAAGTATATTTTCTGTTTCTCGTTCACGACCGAACCCAATTCTGTTTCGAACAATAAGTTAAACTGTCGCGGCTCGGTATATTGCCCTTTCGTCTCACAATTCGGACACGGAATATCAGCAAAGGGCGCAGTGCTATTGCTAAAGGGTTCCTGATCAACACGAAACCGTTTATGGCAGTGCTTGCACTCCACCATCGGGTCAGTGAAATTTTTGACATGGCCCGAGGCTTCCCAAACTTTCGGATTCATCAGAATCGCCGCGTCGATACCAAACATGTCGCCGCGCTGCTCGACAAAAAAGTTCCACCAGGCATCGCGCAAATGGTTTTTGAGCAGTACGCCGATTGGGCCGTAATCCCAACTATTAGCCAGTCCCCCGTAGATTTCCGAGCCGGGAAAGACAAAGCCCCGGCTCTTGGCCAAGGTCACGATTGTTTCGAGCGACAGGTCTTTTTTACGCATAGATAACTGGTGACAATATCATGAGTGTACCACAGCCGTCGAGGCAATTACCTCCCGGATGGCGTGCATCAGCTGGACATAGAAATAGATATTATGCAGCACGCACAGGCGGAAACCTGACGGGGCTTCGGCGCGCATCAAATGATGGACATACGAAACGGTGTACGGTTTTTCGATAACAGGATGACTCGGCGAGAAGACAGAAAAATCGCGGGCGTAGTCCGCTTTCCGGATATCGACCGTACGATAGAGCTCGTCTTCGACAACCGGCCGTTCAGGATCATGTAGAAGACGAGTGACTTCATCACGATTCAAATCGAAAAAGAGTTGGCCATGGCGGGCGTTGCGGATGGGCAGCACGCAATCGAACTGGTCGACACCCAAACGCACTGCGGCAACGATATCGCCCGGGGTACCCGAGCCCATCAGATAGCGCGGCTTATCGGCTGGCAGATGCTGCGTCGTCATCGCCACGCCGGCGACGATCTCTTTTTCGTCCTTCTCGCGCAACTCTCCGCCGATGGCGTAGCCAAAGAGATCAAGTTCACGCAACCCTTCCGCCGACTGCTGCCGCAGATCAGGATACGTGCTGCCTTGGACGATCCCATAAAGAGCTTGCGTTGGCTCGCCGAAGCCTTTGGCGGAGGCGGCTTTTTCAAATTCGTCTTTGCAGCGTTTAGCCCAGCGCTGCGTTTGCTCCACGGCCGCGGCCACTTCGTCGTGCGGGGCGCCAAAAGGCGTGCACACATCGAGTGGCATGATGAGATCTGCGCCCAACTTGGTTTCAATTTCGATAGCTTTTTCTGGCGAGATGACGTGCTTCTGGCCATCGCGCGGCGAGGTAAACGTCACGGCATCGTCAGTAAACTTCACATTTTCGCTCAGGCTAAAAACTTGATACCCGCCTGAATCGGTCGTCATCGCCTTGGGCCACTGCATGAACGAATGCAGTCCACCTGCCTCGGCTACCACATCTTCTCCGGGGCGCA
>DASREJ010000123.1:0-10168 GCA_035652115.1 Bryobacteraceae bacterium | reverse complement strand
GCCGGGAAATTGGAGTGCCGAGCCGATTTCTTTCGCGGCATCCTTTCCCCGGCCCGGGTCTCGCCATTCGTTGCCTCTGCTCCGAGGTGCAGGCGCCGCTGGGATCTACAAATGATGGATTTTTATTGCCGCTTCGGTCAGTAGGCGTTCAGGGCGATTCGCGCAGTTATCGAAATGCGCTTGCGCTGCCGGAAAAACCATCGCTGCTGGCTATTCAAAAAATTGCGCCAGAGCTAACGAACCGCCGCTCGGATATCAATCGCGTTGTGGCGCTATGCGGCGCCAAGAGGCCCGTGTCAGAAATGCAGGTTTTTCCCGCGTCGCTAAATAAAAGCAGGCTGGATACGTTGCGCGATGCGGACGCGATCGTGCGTCAATTCTGCATCGACATTGGCTTTGAAGAACGAGTCTGGCAGTTTCCCGTTGTGCTGCTGCCGCTTGGTATAGAAGACGCGAGGGAATCCGTGGTCCTAAGACCCATCAATTCAGTGGACGGCATGACTGCCGACGTGGTGTTGATGACCACAGAACACCTTGATCGGCTGGTGAACCAGTTGATGGCATTAAAGCCAATTGCGGCCGTTTTTTACGATCTCACGAACAAACCGCCCGGCACGATCGAGTGGGAATAATCTACTCAGATCCGGTGAAAGCTTTTTAGAATATCTTTCGTGCTATACCGCAACACGATGGGGCGTCCGTGCGGACACGTCATGGGGTATTCGCAGGCTGCCAACGCGCGCAATAGCCACTCGATCTTCTTTGGCTCAAGCTTCATGTTGACTTTGATTGCAGCGCGGCAGGCGATAGTGGCGCTTACATTCCGCCGAATTTCATCGAGAGAAGCAGAGCGCAGCTCACTTTCCGCGATTTCGAGAATTTCGAAGATGATTTTTTCGATATCGGCGGTCCCGACACCCGCGGGCGCGGCTTTGATCGCGATGGTGCGGTGGCCGAACGGCTCCGTGTCGAAGCCATGTTGATTTAGCTCGTCGGCGATGCGAGCGTATTCGAACTGCTGCGCCGGCGAAAGCTGAAGAACAAGCGGCATCAGCAGTTGCTGGATCTCAACCGATCCTGCTGCCCGTTGTCTCAGAATTTGTTCGAAGAGAATGCGCTCGTGAGCGACGTGCTGATCGATAATCCAAAGACCATCGCGGCCTGCGGCGACAATGAAGCTGTCGTGCAGTTGTCCGAGCGGCCGAAGATCGGGCAAGGCAGCGAAACTATCTACCCGCTCCCAATCAGACGCGAGCTGATCTAAATTGCCGTGAGTGTCCGGGACACGTTGAACCTTTGCAGTGGCCGATACGACGGGCGCGTGATTCGCGATATCAATAGCACGCGGCGGCGCGGCAATTCGAACTTCGGGGACGGCTTCCTGAGAGTCCACGGCAACAGGCACCTCGACTGATTCGGGCTCTAACAAAACGGCTTCCACACGCGCGGAGAATTCCGAGAACTGCAAGTTCGCCGCACGCTGCACGGGCGCTTGAGAGGTAACGACTGGTGAGGTGGGGAGCACTGGAATGCTCGACACGGGACGGCTTTCCATCAGAATGTCGCGCACGGCGTCGCGCACAAAATCGTGAACCGCGCCACCGTGGCGGAAGCGAACTTCGGTTTTCGAGGGATGCACATTTACATCGACTTCAGCCGGATCGCAATTGAGGAATAGCAGGGCGAACGGAAAGCAGCCGGCCGGCATCAAATTGTGATACGCCGCAATCAACGCGTGTTGCAGCGTTTTGTCACGAATCAGCCGCCCGTTCACGAATAGAAATACGGAATTGCGATTTGCCTTCTGAACATGCGGGCCAGAGACAAGTCCTTCCAGAACGAATTCAGCCACTTCGGATTCCGGGGGCTCAGCGGAACGTACATTGGGTGGCGCATATGGCGGCGGAAGGCGCAGTTCGAAAGTGCGCGGAGCAAGTTCCACCAGATCTTGCATAATCTCGGAACCGAAAACCTGAAACGCTCTGTCGCGCAGTGTTGAAACAGGCGTTACGCTCAAGAGTTCCCGGCCTTCGTGAAATAACTCGAAGCGCTTGTTGGGGTGGCCTAAACTGTAGTGCGTGACCAGCGACCCGATGTGCGCCAACTCGGTTTGATCGGTCCGCAGGAATTTTTTGCGAGCGGGTACATTGAAGAACAGATCGCGAACCGTGATCGTGGTTCCGGCGGGCCGGGCGACTTCATCGCAACGCAGCAATTTGCCGCCCGCAATTTCAACGGCCGTTCCTGTCTGTTCTTCAGTCGAGCGAGTCTCAAGCAGTAAGCGGCTGACAGACGCAATTGATGGCAGCGCCTCGCCGCGAAAGCCAAGTGTCGAGATGGCAAGAAGATCCTTGACGTCGCTCAACTTGCTGGTGGCATGACGTTCAAAGGCGAGCAGAGCGTCGTCGCGCAGCATGCCGCAGCCATCGTCTTGAATACGGAGTAAGCGGCGACCCGCATGTTCCGCATCGATGCGGATGTCGAATGCGCCGGCATCGAGGGAGTTTTCGAGAAGTTCTTTTACAACGGAAGCGGGCCGCTCGACCACCTCACCTGCCGCGATTTTGTTAGCGACGTTATCGGAAAGGATGCGGATACGGCCCATTTAGACAGGAAAATGTCTATATAAGCGATCAGCCGCTCATGGCCGCCAGAAATTCGGCGTTGCTTCTGGTCTTGCCGAGCTTGTCGATCAAAAGTTCCATCGATTCAACCGGCGAAAGCGGATTGAGCACCTTGCGCAGAACCCAAACGCGGTTCAGTTCTTCGCGCGGCATCAACAGCTCTTCCTTACGAGTTCCGCTCTTGTTGATATCAATCGCGGGGAACACGCGCTTGTCGACCAGTTTGCGGTCGAGATGGATTTCCATGTTGCCCGTGCCTTTGAATTCTTCAAAGATCACGTCGTCCATTCGGCTGCCGGTATCGATCAATGCGGTCGCGACGATAGTAAGCGATCCGCCTTCTTCGATGTTGCGAGCTGCACCAAAGAAACGCTTTGGACGTTGCAGCGCGTTCGAATCCACGCCGCCGGACAAGACCTTGCCAGAAGGCGGCACCACGGTGTTGTAAGCGCGAGCAAGACGCGTAATGGAATCGAGCAGAATCACCACATCGCGTTTATGTTCTACCAAGCGTTTCGCTTTTTCGATAACCATCTCGGCAACTTGCACGTGACGGGAGGCGGGCTCGTCAAAAGTGGAGCTGATGACCTCGCCACGTACGGAACGCTGCATATCCGTGACTTCTTCCGGACGCTCATCGATGAGAAGAACAATCAGGTTGATTTCCGGATGATTGGTTGTGATCGAGTTGGCGATGCTCTGCAGCAGCATCGTTTTTCCGGTGCGTGGCGGAGCAACAATTAGACCGCGTTGACCTTTCCCAAGCGGCGTCATCAAGTCCATGACGCGGCCGGAGAAATTGTCTTTGCTCGTCTCGAGCTTTAACCGCTCGTCCGGATAGAGCGGCGTCAAATTGTCGAAGAAAATCTTGTTGCGAGATTCCTCGGGCGGTTCGAAGTTGATGGCGTCAACTTTGATTAGCGCAAAATAACGCTCGCCTTCCTTGGGCGGCCGAATCTGCCCTGACACCGTGTCGCCCGTGCGAAGGTCGAAGCGACGAATCTGCGAAGGCGAGACGTAAACGTCGTCGGGCCCTGGCAAGTAGTTGTACTCGGGCGCACGCAGAAAGCCGAAGCCGTCGGGAAGGCATTCCAGAACGCCTTCCGAAAAAATCAGGCCGCTCTTTTCCGCCTGCGTCTGCAGAATCTTGAAAATGAGTTCCTGCTTGCGCAACCCGGCGGCGCCCTGCACACCCAAATCTTTTGCGATCTGGTTGAGCGCCTGAATGCTCATGTCTTTCAGCTCGACCAGATCGAGCGTTGTGGCGCCGTTACGTTGGCCTTGGGCTCCGGTGTTGCCGATGGAATGCCGGCCCCGGCGTTGAAATCCGTGCTGCTGCCCTTGTTGTGGTCCGGTCTGCTGTTGAGCGCCTTGCGTTGCCGCGGACGCTTGCGCGGCGTTCGCGGGGGCGGCTCCAGATGTTACCGCAGTCGAACTGTTTTCAGGAGCGTTTCGCGCATCGGTTTGACGCGGTTCCGCAGCAGGACGCGCTTCCGATGCAGGTTTGGCCTCCGCAGGCGAACGTCGATTTGCGTCTCCCGCCGGCCGTCCATTAGGGCGACCCTCGCCCGTGCGCGGTTCGACACTTCTCGGCCGCGCCGCGGCAGACTTTTCCGTTTTGACGTCCGCGTTTTTCGTCTCCGTAGCAGGCCTACTTTCGTCTGCTTCGGCCGTCTTTGTTTCTGTTCGTGGGGCCTCGGCGGTTGCCGCAGGTCTGCCTTCGCCGTTTGTCTGTTGAGGCTTCTCGGTGGGCGTACCTTCGGTGGTTGCCGCGGGGGCTACTGACTGTTCTTGATCTTCGAGATGATTTGCCAAATTTCCCTCACTCCCCGGCCGTCGATGGCCGAGAACGGCACTGGCGGCTGATCCAGTAGTTGTTTTTGGACAGCGGCCAATCCGGCTTTTACTTGATTTGCACTCTTTAGTTTGTCGACTTTGGTAGTGACTACCTGATATCGACGGTTATGGAACTCGAGCCAGGCTTTCAGTTCCAGGTCCATATCCATCCATCCCCGCCTGGCGTCGATGAGGAGGAGCGACAATTGAAGGCTTTGCCGCTGCAAAAGGTAACTATCGATCAACTTCTTCCATCCGGCGCGCTCCTCCAATGAGACGCGCGCATACCCGTAACCCGGCAAATCCACGAAGCGAAGGCGCTCGTCGATTTGAAAAAAATTGATAAGCTGCGTGCAACCCGGACGGGCGCTGGTAAATGCCAGTCCTGGCTGCCGCACCAGCTTGTTCAACAAGCTGGATTTCCCAACGTTGCTTCTGCCGAGGAAAGCAACTTCAATCCCTGTATCCGGCCGCTCGGGCGGAAACTGCTCCGCCCGCGCCGCGCTGACAATCAACTCGGCGGTTGGCTTCGCGACCTCTGTGGCCATCACGACTTTGATCCGTAAGGACGCGGTCTGCTAGCTGAACAACCCGTTCAGTGCGTAAGATTCTCTTCGTTCGATAAAGCCGTAAGATCCGCTGCAGTTGGCGCCGGCGATAACGGTAACGCGACGAGTTCCCGCTCCAAAGCAAGCTTCAGAACTTCATCCATCGAAGAAACAAAGTCCAATTTCATTTCTTTCCGGATGTTCTCCGGGATGTCCGCTAAGTCTTTTTCGTTGTCCTTCGGAAGAACAATTTCGAAAATTCCCTGCCGATGGGCCGCCAGCAGCTTTTCCTTCAAGCCGCCGATGGCGAGTACGCGCCCACGCACCGTGATTTCCCCTGTCATTGCGATATCGCAACGAACCGGGATGCCTGTCAATGCGCTGCAAATACTAGTTGCAATTGTGATTCCAGCCGAAGGACCATCCTTGGGGATCGCACCTTCCGGCACGTGGACGTGTATATCCAAATGGCGATAGAAATCCTTGGGCAATCCCAGATACTGCGCACGTGAGCGCACATAGCTCATAGCCGCCTGGGCCGACTCCTGCATGACGTCACCAAGCTTCCCGGTGGTCATCATCTTGCCGCGGCCTTCCATGACCGTGGCTTCTGTCGTCAGAATCGATCCGCCGACCTCGGTCCAGGCCAATCCGGTTGTCGCACCGACTTCGTTCTGCTTGTCGAGATCGAGATCGCGGAAGCGAGCCGGCCCTAACATCTCTCCGACTTTCTCCGGTGCGATGATAACTTTCTCGATCGGCACCAAAGGAGCTTCTTCCTTTTTGGCCTTCTTCTTCGATTTTTTCGCCGTAGTAGTAGTAGCGGCTCCCGCCTCGACTGATTCCTCAGCGGGCACTTCGTCTTCGATCACTTCGACGGCACCTTCCGCCGTTTCGGGTACGGCTTCTTCGGTCGCCGCCGACTGCGCTTCAACAACCTTACGCGCTACTTTGCGGCACAGATTGCCGATCTCGCGTTCCAGATTGCGAACGCCCGCTTCGCGAGTGTAGGACTGAATGAGAGTCTGCAGACCCGGCTCGGTAAATTGAACCTGCTCCTCATTGACCCCGGTGTCCTTCATTTGTTTGGATACAAGGAAGCGTTTAGCGATTTCCAGCTTCTCCAATTCCGTATAGCCCGACAGCCGAATCACTTCCATACGGTCCTGCAAGGCAGGCGGAATGGTGTGCAACACGTTGGCAGTAGCGATAAAGAAGACTTGGCTCAGATCGTATTCGACATCCAGGTAGTGATCCATGAACATATAGTTCTGTTCGGGATCTAGGACTTCGAGCAACGCCGCTGAAGGGTCGCCGCGGAAATCCATCGACATCTTGTCTACCTCATCCAGCATCACGATGGGATTTTTTGTCCCCGCCTTTTTCATCATCTGAATGACTTGGCCGGGCAGCGCGCCGATATACGTGCGGCGATGACCGCGAATTTCGGCTTCGTCACGGACGCCGCCTAAAGACAAGCGAACGAACTTGCGGCCGGTCGCCTTCGCGATGGACATCCCCAGCGAAGTTTTGCCGACACCCGGAGGTCCTACAAAGCAAAGAATGGAGCCTTTGGGATTTTGCACGAGACGGCGCACGGAAAGAAATTCAAGAATCCGCTCCTTGATTTTTTCAAGGCCGTAATGATCTCCTTCGAGAATCTGGCGGGCATATCGCAGGTCGCGAATCTCCTTCGTTCGTTTCTTCCATGGCACCGCTAAAAGCCAGTCCAGATAATTGCGAGAAACGGTGGACTCCGCCGACATCGGCGGCATTCCTTCCAAGCGCTTCAACTCCGCGGTGGCCTTCTCGTGTGCATCTTTCGACATGCCCGCCGCGTCGATTTTTTTCTTCAGCTCGTCGTATTCGCTCTTCTCGCCACGGCCGAGCTCCTTCTGAATCGCCTTAATTTTCTCGTTGAGGTAATACTCTTTCTGCGCGCGCTCCATTTGCCGTTTTACACGGCCTTGAATAGTGCGGTCGACATTGAGCTTTTCAATTTCGATGTCGAGCAGATCGGCGACTCTAGTTAAGCGATCTACCGGATCGAAGATCTCAAGCAGCTCCTGCTTCTCTTCGATCGTTAGTTGTAAGTTTGCGCCGACGGTGTCCGCCAGTTTGCCTGGATCGTCCACGCGAATCGCGGCGATCATGGTTTCGTAATTCAGGTTCTGACTGAGTTTGACGTACTGTTCAAACAGTGTGGTCACGCGGCTGGTCAACGCCTCAAGCTGAGTTCCCTGTTCTACTTTGAACGTGGTTGTCTTGACGACCGCGCGGAAGTAACCCTCTTCCTCGCTAACTGAGATAATTTTGCCGCGTTCCACCCCTTCGACAAGGACCTTAATGTTGCCGTCCGGCTGTTTCAGGCTCTGGACGATATTGGCGATGGTTCCGACGGAGTAGATTTCATCCGGCCGCGGCTCATCCACGGAAGCATCGTGCTGCGTGGCCAGGAAGATTTTCTTGTCCCCCATGAGCGCCTCTTCGAGGGCGCGGACACTCGATTCGCGTCCGACGACAAACGGCGTCATCATGTAGGGAAAAATGACCACGTCCCGAATGGGCATCATGGGCAATCTTTTTGTATCGGTCTTATCTTTCGTGGTGACCATTTCGACTTTCTAGGCGGGTTTTCCCGTGAACTCGGGAGAAGAAGGAAGCAGCGCTAAACGTTAGATGCTGCCCAATATGAAAACTCTCTCTTCGAAATAAGGTGGTTAGCCGGCTAGCCCGCCTTTTCGAGCACAGCCATGTTGATCTTTTGCGACAGCACCATCTCCTTGGTAACTACAAATTCCCGAACCTTCTTAAATGTGGGGAGATAATACATCAGGTCAAGCATTAGATCTTCCAGGATCATACGCAGACCACGCGCGCCCACCTTGCGCTCCATCGCCAGCTGCGCAACAGATTCCAAGGCGTCGTCGCTAAACTTGAGCTTAACATTTTCAAACTCAAACAGCTTTTGGTACTGACGGATGATGGCGTTTTTGGGCTTAGTCAATATCTGTACCAAAGCTTCTCTCGATAAATCTTCGAGGACGGCGGTTACCGGCATTCGGCCGATAAACTCAGGAATGAAGCCATACTTGATGAGGTCGACGGGCTGGCATTGGGCCAACATATCGACGTCACGCCGCATGGAACTGCCGCGACGGGCCGCATCTTTATCATCGGGCGGCACAAAACCGATGGATTTCGTGCCGACTCTGCGGGCAATTACCTTTTCGAGCCCCACGAAAGCGCCGCCACAGATGAAAAGAATGTTAGTCGTGTCCACCGGTGTAAATTCCTGATGGGGATGCTTGCGCCCTCCCTGTGGAGGAACGTTGGCAATTGTGCCTTCCAGGATCTTCAGCAGCGCCTGCTGCACTCCCTCGCCTGAAACGTCGCGAGTAATCGAGGGGTTTTCATCCTTGCGGCCGATTTTGTCGATTTCGTCTATGTATATGATGCCGGTCTGGGCGCGTTGGACATCCCAATCGGCATTTTGCAAAAGACGGAGAATAATATTCTCCACATCTTCGCCTACATAGCCCGCTTCTGTCAGCGTGGTGGCGTCTACGATCGCGAAAGGCACATCCAAAATCCGCGCAAGCGTTTGCGCCAACAAGGTCTTTCCAGTGCCGGTCGGGCCAATCAGCAGAATATTCGATTTGGATAATTCTACTTCGCTGCCCCGCTGCTTATTCATCTGGATTCGTTTGTAGTGGTTGTAGACAGCGACCGCGAGTTTCTTTTTGGTCGCCTCTTGACCGATCACGTACTGATCCAGATATTCCTTCAGTTCAAGGGGCCGCGGAAGTTTTCCAGGGGCGCCATAACTCTGCTCATGCCGATCGTCTTCAATGATGGAGTTGCAAACGGCGATGCACTCGTCGCAGATGTAAGCCCGCGGATAGTCACTTGGAGACGAGATGAGTTTACCAACTACATCTTGACTCTTGTGGCAGAAGGAACAGCGGAGAGAATCGTCCGATCCGGCGCGCTTCAAACTGGTTCTCCTACATACAAAAAAGTCAAAAGATCGCTTGCCCTGACCGCGTAGATTTCAAGCCCAGTATATCAGCATTATGAAACCCTTAACCTAAGAAAGATAAAGATTGGGCGCTGACACCCCTTCGAAAGAATGGGAGCGGCGGACAAATCCCGTACGACTTCGCTCCCTCGAGCCGCTTGGCTGGTTATCGGCGTGCTATTTCGGGCTGCGTCTTGAACGGAACCTTTGGAACGGCAGTTGAAAATTCGGACCCCTGGCCGTTGGCGGCACACATCCACCGTGCAGCGGAAGATCAGCGAATCCGGAGCGCTTCATGAATACAACTCCAGTGTGACAGGATGTCGAACCAGGGCCGTATCGCAGGTAAGTGAGAGATTTGATGGCTTATGCGGCGACAGGCAGAGCTGTTTGTCCGGATGTAGCTTCCAGATACTTAGCGGTGAGCTTGCGATTTAGTAAGTTTTGGTGCTCGATGCGGGCGTTTTGGAGTTGAATTGTCTTGTCGTGATGTTCCTGGCGGCGTTTTTCGTTGTTCTCACGACGAATTTCGCGGGCTTGGCGGCGTTCTTCTTCGGCCTGCGCTTGTATTTGTTGCGCTTCGCGGCGTTTCTGCTGAACAAAGCCATTTTCGACTTTCGCTCTTTCGTTTCTGTGCTTTGTCAACTCGGCGGAGGCGCGGGAGTAGGCGCGATCCTGGGCCGCCTGATAGCGGACATACATTTCCAGGTCCGTACGGACGGCAATTCCGGCTGTGTTTTGCTCGTGGTCCTCGGGCGTCCGCGGCTGGACGAGGAAGCAGCCTTCCTGACAACGCATGGCCCGTTCGGAGAGCCAGGTGTGGCGGGCCATTTTGGCGACGAGCTCACGTTCGACATCGTCGGCGGGCTTCTCGGTTTGGAGGAAGCGCTCAAACAAATCGTCGTACTGCTGCTGGTCTTCGCACGAGAGAACCTGAAAATTTCCGCACAGACCATGCTTTAGGGCATTTTGCGCGACCTTTTCCTTACCCGCTTCGCTGCGTGGCCCGGTGCTTTTGCGGGCGTTCGCACGATTCGCTGCAAGCTGACGTTGAGAGACTGCCATAAGTTTGGTTTCCTTCGGTTATGTATTGCCGCGATTACGGGCGCGGTTCGGTGAAGCTCGATTGCGGCGCGAGT